>JBAUHR010000462.1:0-40867 GCA_049680385.1 Rubripirellula sp.
ACATCGGATACAGCGGCCACGACCAGGGTGACCCGTTATTCTGAACCTGTTCCGCACCTCGACGCACTGCTGGAATCAAAAACAGCAGCGCCGCTGCGATCGCGATCGAAAACAGCATCGCCCCCCAGTTCGTCAGACCATCAGCACGCTCCGCCACCGCACGTCCCAAAGCCAATGGCGTCGCAAAGAACACTGCCATCAACAGGTAGAACGACAAACGAAACAAAAACGAAAGCTTCAGACGACAAAATCTCAACAGCGACTCGGTAACCACGACCGTTAGCAAAGCGCCACCCGCCATGATCATCGCGGCGCTGTTCCAGTCGACGACGCATAGTTCGTCGAGCCCAATAGAAAACGCAACAAAGCTAATCGCGACGATCAAGAAAATCGAGCGCGCGTCGTCCCAAACTTTGCAAAGCCGGACGACCGCAACACAAGTAACCGACATCAGCAACGTGTAGGCGACGATGCCGCCGGACAGCATGATGGACCGCGAAAACAGGTCGCTGTGTGCGACCGCCGCAATCTGCAATCCATACAAGATCAGAAAACAACTGATCAGATAGAACGGGTTCTGCGTGTACAGGAAACGTGCAAACGAACGAAGCTGTAAACCATTATCCATCACCGACTCCTTCACTAGAAAAGACCCGTTGGCAGAATTGCCAGTTGGGCAGAAAGTGTGCGGTTCGATTGATCAAATAAGACGTACTGTCATTATACCGAATGGCAACGACGGAAACGCAAAAAAACAAGCCAACCCGAAACGAATCGGCTCACGTGCCACAGTTTGGTTTTGTTCAAGCCACGATGAATCGGTATCAATTGCCGGTCCAAAGACAACGTTCAGGTCGCTACTTCAATCCCAGCATCCGGTCGAGCGAATCGGCCGTTTGATGGATCAATGCTTCGGGAAAATGTTCGTAGGGATGGAAGTACTCGAACGTCAGATAGCCGTCGTAGCCGACTTTGTCGAAGGCTTCCAAGACAGCGGGCCAGTTGGTGGTTCCATCGAGCAGTGGACGGAACGCTTCCAAAGAATGGTCGCTGCTTTTTTTACTAAACTCTTTCAAGTGGACGTTCTTGATGCGGTCGCCCAGAATCGGAATCCAGTGTTCTGGGAATTGGTACTCCATGATGTTGCCGGTATCGAAGTGGACCTGAACATACGGGCTACCAAAACTGTCGACAAAGGAAACCATCTCCATCGGCGACATCAGGAATCCGTTGAAGAAGATGTTCTCGATGTTCAGATGAACGCCCAGCTTTTCGGCCGCTGGCAACAACTTCCCAATCGACTCACGTGCTCGCGCATCGCAAACATCATTTGGCGTCGGGTCATGGTCTGGCCGCCACGGCATGTGTACGGCACCGGGAACCACCAACAAGTTTTCGGTACCCAGATCGTGCGCGGCGCGAGTCATCTTGCCAGCCAGTTCCATCCCCTTGGCACGTTCGGCTGGATCGTTACTGGTCAATGGATAGGGCCAAAACAGGAACGAACACAACCCACTGATCGCGATCCCGATCTGCTCGGCCATGCGTCGAATTTCGGTGAACTCCTTCGTACCCGATTTGGGTGATAGCTCACTGTCTAAATCGTAGTTCAGTTCGATTCCGTCGAAACCAGCATCTTTTGCCAACTGCAGACATTGCCTCAGCGACATTTTATCAGGATACGGAAATGCCCACAGGTTGATGGACTTCTTCATCGTGTACTTACGAAGGGGTTGCCGCACGCCAACCTCAGGCGACGCCGACACAGAATTCGCAGCAGCAAACGCCGCGCTTCCGAACGCAGCATAAGTCAACAGCTCGCGGCGTCCCAAAGCCGGCTCGTCAGGTCTACTCACAGGAAAGGTTCCTTGTTGTGTGCCAGTGATGGTCAACCGGCATGCCACCGAATCGAAAACAGAAAGAAGTTTGACCACTGCCGTCTAGCGTATCAAAATTGCAAGCATGAGAGCGGCGAGTTGAGCGTCTCCACCCGCCCAGTAGTTTGTGCAGCCAATCTCCTTCGTTGCGGCATTCGGACCTGTTCTTTCTTTGCTGCGTTTGGCGCATGTAGCAACGAAATAGATCGGTGAGAGCGGCTCGCCACACCAGTTTTGATTTGCGAATTGTCGTAGCTTCGGAAGTGCGAATCACAAATGTGACTTAGCACGTTCCGCAACAGCGTGCGGACGATGCATCAATGGAGGCAATACGACCAAGCAAAAAAATGGGGCACAAAAAATGGGTCAGGCCTCTTTGACACTTGGAGCATGTGAAAGAGGCCCGAACCATTTTCTGTGATTGATCCGTTTCCTTGTTCATGCATTGTCGGTCGCTATCAGGCGCCATTCCCGCGAAGCCAACCTTGGCTGTCCCTGCAATTGCACGAACCGCCAGAATGGATGTGGATTTGCGTGTATTGGCTACAGCTTGCTCGCGTAAGGCCTACGCCGTATGGATTGCACGATCTTCGACGTCAAGCGCGGCTTCGTGCATCGCTTCGGAAAGAGTCGGGTGGGCGTGACAGGTTCGTGCGATGTCTTCGCTTGACGCACCGTACTCCATCGCCGCAGCAGCTTCGGCGATCAGGTCGCCGGCGCGGTTGCCGATGATGTGGACACCTAGCACACGATCCGTTTTTGCATCGGCCAAAATCTTGACTCGCCCGCCTGTATCACCCAGCGTTCTTGCTCGACCGTTGGCGCCGAATGGACAGACGCCTTTCTTGTACTCGATGCCGGCTTCCTTCAATTGCTCTTCGGTTTTGCCGACCATCGCAATTTCGGGATTCGTGTAGACGACAGCCGGAATCACGTCGTAGTTCATGTGACTCTTGATGCCAGCCATTCGTTCGACGCAAACAATCCCTTCTTCCATCGCTTTGTGAGCCAGCATTGCACCGCCGATGCAGTCGCCGGTTGCGTAGACGCCTTCGACGGCGGTTTCGAAATTTTCGTTTACCGCGATGAAGCCGCGTTGGTCGGTTGCTAGCCCGATCGAATCCAGTCCCAGGTTGTCCGTCGACGGAGTCCGTCCGGTCGACAGCAGGACTCGGTCACACTCAATCGCTTCACCGCCCTTGATCGCAACCACACACTTGTCGCCAACCACTTTGGCCGATTCAACAAACGTGCTGGTGCGGAAATCGATGCCTTGTTTCTTGAACGTGCGATGGGCCAGCGAGGCCAACTCATTATCGAGTCCGGGCAGAATCCGGTCCAACGCTTCCAACACGATCACTTCGCTGCCCAGTCGGTTCCATACACTGCCCAGTTCCAGACCGATGTATCCGCCACCGATCACGACCAGCCGTTTGGGAACCTCGGGGAACGACAGACCGGTGGTGCTGTTGCCGATCCGATCGCCGTCTTCTTCGACCGGACGCAAACTCGCCGGGCGACTGCCTGCGCAGATCATGACTTGGTCGGCTTGCAACTCAATCGCCTCGCCGCCGTCCGACGGAGAGACCTCGACCTTGTTGGGGCCGCTGAATTTGCCGCGACCGCGATAGGCCGTGACGCCCTTTTTCTTGAACAGCATGTCGATGCCGCCCGTCAACGCATCGACGATCCCTTCTTTGCGTTTCATCATCGCGGACAGGTCCAGTTCGACGCCGCCAACTTTGATGCCGTGATCGGCCAGATTATGTTTGGTTTCTTCGTACAGATGGCTGGACTCGAGCAGCGATTTGCTGGGGATACAGCCAACGCGTACACACGTCCCGCCGAAACGAGAGTTTTCGTCGATGCAGGCAACGTTGATGCCAAGTTGAGCCGCTCGGATCGCGGCGACATATCCAGCAGGGCCGCCACCGAGGACTACAAGTTCATGTCGCACCGTTTTCATAACGAATTTCGCTTTTCCTAGAGTAAATTTCTCGCTATCTGTGCCCGGCCACTGATCGACCGACTGTTCCAGTTTGGCGCTAAAACGGCAACCTTGCCAGGACGGGCAATTGTGCAGAAATTTCTGCCCCCACAGCGCGCTGCCGTGTCACAGCGACAGGGGCGATTCCTCGCAAATTAGCTGGGTATCCCAGTCGAACCGCTTGGCTTTTTCTCGAAGAACATCGCACGGCCCATTTTGGTGTCCAGCTCGTATCCGGTGAATCCAAACTTTTGGTAAGCATGCTGGGCAACGTGGTTCCACTCCAGCACCTCGAGCTTCAATTTACAACACCTTCGTTCG
Source organism: Rubripirellula sp. (assembly GCA_049680385.1). Classification (GTDB taxonomy): domain Bacteria; phylum Planctomycetota; class Planctomycetia; order Pirellulales; family Pirellulaceae; genus Rubripirellula. The sequence continues at coordinate 4,186 of JBAUHR010000462.1, forward strand.
ATGGCTACATCTTGGATCTTCGCAAGCAAGTCCATCGCGATCCCCTGGCGACGAAAATCGGCAGCGACGACGTAATCATGAATGTTCAAAGTCGATCCGAGTTCGTGATGCGCACGGTGATCAGCCATTCGTCGCCTTCGAACCGTTCGGTTCCTAAGATCACCGCGATGTTTGCTTCACCAGCCGCACGATCAATCGCGGACCAAGCATGTGTCACGCAATCTGCATCACACCACCCGGGGCTGTCTCCAAAAAAGGACATTCGCCAGTGCAATGCGAACGGTCGGCATACGGGTTTCTGGGTACCGAGTCGATTTCGAGTAGAATCGTCAAAGCTAGTGCAAGCCGGCAACCGTGTCGAGGATTGCCATCGAGAACTGTCACCGACCATTTGTTTCCACGATGAACATTATGAACAAACTGTTTTCGATTCTTCTGCTGGCGATTGTGTGCGTTTCTGCGAGTGCCGAAGAGTCCAAGCCTAACATTGTGCTGTTCTTTGTTGACGACTTCGGTCAACGCGATTTGTCCTGCTACGGAAGTTCGCTGTACGAAACGCCGCACATGGACAAATTGGCGGCGGATGGCATGCTTTTCACCAACGCGTACTCTGCCTACCCGCGGTGCGTCCCTTCGCGACAAGGCTTGATGACGGGCAAGTATCCGGCGCGGGTGGTGTCGGATGCGGCAAAGTCGGGAAACAAAGACCACCATGTTCCGCTATCGGAAGTAACGTTCGGCGAAGCACTCAAAGAACATGGCTACCAAACCTGTTACATCGGAAAATGGCATCTCGGTCACGAAGGCGGCGGGCCAGGGGATCAGGGCTTTGATACGGTCATCCACTCGGGATCCGCAGGCGCCACGGGCAGCTTTTTTCATCCATTTTCGGTCGAGAAGGGCCACTCCATAGAAAACCCAATCGACAGCAAGGAAGGCGACTACTTAATCGATCGAATGACGGACAAAGCGGTTGAGTACATCGAGGCTAGACAGCGCGAACCGTTTCTGATGGTGATGGCTCACTATGCCGTTCACACACCAATCGAGGCACCTGAGGAAGTCACGCAAAAGTACATCAAGAAGCTTCGCAAGGCCGGGGTCCCCATCGGTGGAAAACGTGACGATGCCGATTTTGTTCGCGACCGCGAAGGGATGACGAAGACGATTCAAAACAATCCGACCTACGCCGCGATGATCGAGCGGACAGACGACAGCCTGGGCCGAATCGTGAAAGCGATCACAGCGGCGGGATTGGAAGAAAACACCGTCATCCTGCTAACGTCCGACCACGGCGGACTCTCGACTCGCGGGCTCGAAAACGGACGGGCCGTGGCGACATCCAACTCGCCACTGCGTCAGGGCAAAGGTTCCATCTTCGAAGGCGGGACACGGGTGCCGTTGATCGTGAAATGGCCCGGTTACGTTAGCCCTGGTTCAAAGTCGGCTGTGCAGGTGACCGGAACCGATCACTACCCAATGATGCTCGAAATGGCATCCGCAGACCTTCGGCCTGATCAACATGTTGACGGTCGAAGCTATGGCAAGGCCTTGCGAGGCGAAACGTACCAGCGAGAACCGATGTTCTGGTACAAGTGGCAAGCTCGCCCCGACAGCACCGGCGACACGCGTGCGATTTCCTTGATCGACGGCAACTGGAAAATCGTTCAATGGATCGATGAAGATCTGGTGGAGCTGTTCGATTTAAACGCCGACGTCAGTGAGCAGACGAATCTGGCAAGCAAGCATCCCAAGCGCACCGAGGCGATGCTGGCGACGCTGTTAGAAACAGAGGCTTCGATCGGCAATCTTCGACAAAAAGGCCGAAAGGAACTGGACAAGCGACTGCAAAAATCGGCAGACAAGGCTACTAAGTTTCGTGGTCGCAGCGAAAAGTAGCCGCGATCTCGCTAAGCACCCGCATCGCTTCGCCTACAAAGCGGTCGGGACAAAGAGACGTTCGTACCGTGTTGCCCCGAAATCGCATTCAGGCAAAATTGACCGTGCAATCAAGGAACTCACCATCGCAAGGTTCTGGTTGCACGTTCTGCGGCAACATTCGAATCTTGGTTTCGCCGCTCATCAGCAACGCCACTCGCGATTGCGGATTTGATTGCCGTTGTTAAGGTTACTCTGTAGGTGCTGGTCAGCAAAATCAATGACCCGTCGTCGTCAGACAGCCGATTGCCACGGCGGCCAAAATCAACAGCGACAGCCAAAGAGTTCATGAAAACACATTGCATTGCACTGCTAGGCATCGGCCACACGAACGCCGAGGTTTTGGAACGATGGGCGGAAACACCGATCCCCAACTGCCGGTTGGTTTGTCTGTCGAAGTTCCCGTTTGCGACGTACTCGGGGATGTTGCCCGGAACACTTGCGAATCAATTCTCGCCAGACCAAATGCAGATTGATCTCGATCCGTTGTGTCGGCGAGCCGGCGCCGAGTTGATCTTGGACGAAGTTAACGGGTTGGACGTTGAACGCAATGCGATTCAGTTCGCTAACCGACCACCGCTTGCCTTTGACGTACTCTCGGTCGGAATCGGTTCAGTCCCGGTTGGTGGTGACCAGTTCAATTCTGCCAATGTGGTTCCGATCAAACCCATGCAAACTTTCATAGCACGCCTGGATCAAATCCTCGAGACACGATGTCCCACCAGCGAGCCACCGATACAAACCGGCAACGACTCGCCGATTGTCACGGTCGTTGGTGGCGGTGTGGCCGGAGTCGAAGTTGCCTGCTGTGTTCGGGCACGACTGCTAGAACGTTTCCCACAACGTAAACCATGCGTTCGAATCGTCACGGGTGGTCAAGAGATCGCAGGCGGCATGAGTTCCCGATCGATCGCCAAGCTACGCCGGGAATTGTCCAGGCAATCGATCGATGTCGTCACCGGGTTTCGTGTAACGGACGTCCAGGATCACGGCCTCGTTAACGCCCACGGAAATGTTCAACCCGCAGATGTCGCGATCTGGGCCACTGGTGCCGACGCGCCACCCCTGCTTAGCGAACTCAATCTGCCAACCGATGAAAACGGTTTCTTGGCAACCGCCCCCACACTACGCACGACCGTTGGCAAACCAGTCTTCGCGGTAGGTGACTGTGGAACCATCGTATCGAACCCCTCGGCCAAAGCGGGTGTCTATGCCGTTCGTCAGGCGCCGATCCTGTGGCACAATTTGAACGCGACCATCAGTGGCCTGCCGCTAACGGAGTTCTGTCCGCAAAAAGACTTCTTGAAAATCTTAAACACCGGCCAAGGCAAGGCACTGCTGCAATACAAACGATTCAGCTTTCACGCACGTTGGTGCTGGAAGGTAAAGAACTGGATCGACCAAGGGTTCATCAATCGCTACCGATGATGCCGACTTGCTATGGAAAATCGGTCGTCGCAGAAAAAGTCCGATCGCACGACGCTGGGAAAGTGCGAGGTCTATTTTCGCGGGCATCGGACGCGACGTTGGCTGACGCCAATCAACGACATCACACCTAGCAGAACCGCTGATGCCGGTTCCGGCACAGGAACAACGCGTGCAGTGAAGCCAATATCCGTGAACGAGGCGACCGTCATGTCACTGATGAATGTGTTGGAGTTCAACCAGCCTGTCATGAGTTCGTCACGCATGTCGCGTCCCATGCTATCAGTGATTCCAGTCAGACCGGCGCCATTCAGGTTTTCGTTCCAGTGTGCGCCAATGGTGCCAAGACCACCTTGGACTTCGACGTCCGACGTCCCAGTTTGCGAAAACTCGTTTTGCCACGCCAAATTAGCATGGGCGCCTAAGAACTCGCCGGATCCGTTGACGTAAACGTTGTTTTGCGTCCAGAGACTTCCAAAACCAATCGCGTGGGCGACTTCGTGACTTACAAGTGCGTCGAGTTCTGCGATCGAAAGCAAAGCTACATCATCCGCGTCAAACTCGATCGTCGCATCCGTCGCCAAAACGAACCCCATCGTGTCTTGCGCGAACTGAGTTACGCTCGCCTGCCCCAAGCGGCCACCCACTCCATCGTCTGTTGCAACGGACGCATTGATGAACACGCTAGAAATTGTTTGGCCAGCGACATACGAACTTCCCGAAGATGAGTAGACGACTGTCCCATCCTGGTAACCCGACAGCAACGATTCCCAGGTGTGTTTTGCATTGACGAAAGCTGGCGCGAACGTCGAGTTCCCAACATAGTTTATGTCGATCACAAGAGCTGCGTTTGCCGTGGTCATCCCTTGGGCGTAGCCCCAGATTGCGACAATGAGCAAAGCCGAAATCATACGCACAGCAGAGTGCCTTGATCGAAGGGTAGTGCCAACGCGAGCGCCAAACCACAACGTTTGGCGCGGACGAAACCTACGAGCAAAAGAAGCCATGGCAATGCCATGGCTTCTCAATACTCAGGTTAGCAACGTGACGCGACTCGAATGAATCAGGCAATCGGCGCGCGTCGTCGTCGAATGCACAATCCACCCATCCCGACGACAAGTACTGCAAAGCAGGCCGGCTCGGGAATCGCTTGAACCGTGAAGGACGTGGGAGCTAGGGTCAGCTGTCCACCCGCAAGGTTGTACCCATTGATAGGGCCATTGCCGAACGTGATGGTGTTATCAAACGCACCAACATTGTTGAAGTCAATGTTCGTGACCCCAGCATCAGCAGCACCAACAGCAAAGGAAAACTCTGCCAATTGGTACGGACTTGCAACCGGAGTGGTGATGAACGGAAACGCATTCGCGGCAAGAACACGATTGCCACCAGAATAGGTTCCTGCGGTAGGCGGCAAGATATTGAATCCGTCGCCGTAGGTTTCCGAACCAACCACACCGTCAATCGTCGTCGCTGCAGATCCCGTGGATCGCAAAGTGACCTGAAAGCCGCGAAGGTCATCATCGGTGAAGTTAGGACCGGTCCCAGCAGTATCAACTGCACTTAGACGTACCGTGACCGTATCGCCAATTCCAAATTCGTTGGTGATGTTGTTGCCGCTGTAAGTATCAAGTTGCAACGTAACCGCAGCATCACCTTGAACGGCGAGTGAGGCTATCAAGCAAATTGCAATAAATATGCGTGACATGATTCTATTTTCCTTGGGGTTTATTTATCGATGTTTAGCTGGTGAATTTGGGGAAACAAGGCAGTTCGATTGAGTGTATCAGATCAGATCGCCTAGGACATGAAGCAGTGCCTCGTCAAAGACATCCGAATCATCGTCGTCATCATTCTGTATCGAATCGATCATCGCGATTGCCATGGATTCCACGGTCGAATCTTCCAGAACGTCAACTTCGTCGGTCGCTTGATTCAATGGGAAACTTGCAGGTGGGCTGCCAAAGAAGTTGCCGAAGGCGACCGACAAGTCCGACGTATCAATGAATGCATTGCCGGTGAAGTCAGTGAAGATTGAATAGTTCCCTGCTGGGCCCTGGAAAAACTGCCCAAACAGACTGGCAATGTCGGCCGTGTCGGTGATGCCATTTTGCGTTGCATCACCTGGGTTGACCACGAAGTGGAAGTTCAGTTGGTTTCCAGGTGATCCGGTTGCAACCGTGCCACCGGACGGCAAAGCATCGCTGCCATTGTTGAAGTCACCATCCAGCGGAGCACCGCCAACGGACAACACCGTATCGAGAATTTCGATGCGATAATTGTCTTTGCCTAAGACCGGTGTAAGTGCACCTGGGTCGGTGATTTCAATCAGCAATTGATTTCCGCTGACCGTCACGTTGTAAGCAGGCGTCGTGTCAAATCCATGCAGGACCACGTTGGTTCCCGGTACGACCGACGCAGGATCGATATCCTTGCTGAAGGTCACAATCAACTGATTGATTTCGGCCCACGGCAATGGAGTGACTTGTGTACCCGTGCCGGTTGGGATCGAGTACCCGACTCCGGATCCCGACCCAAGTGCTTCGCCATCGGCTAAGTCCTTGAAGTCCTGGACCCAGTTGGTCGACGATACCTTCACATCGGTGACTTGCATCGCATCGTTATCGATGATCACACCGGCGCCAACATCCGTCAGATCAAGTGCCGGGTTACCGACGCCTGGGACATACGTTGATGTCATCGTGATACCGAACGCTTCGATCGATTCCAGGTCTGCGTCGTCAACGATATCGATGGCGACTTGCAGGACCGTACCCGCAAGATCACCAGGGTTGAATGTCACGGTCGGTGAGGCCACGGTGAAGTCCACGCCTGGGGTTGCTCCCAGAGATGCGAAATTCAGTGTCACGGGAATCGCACTGGATGTCACCGGGATACTTGTTTGCAGAATGACATCGACAAAGACCGTGCCATCGCCCTCGTTCGCCGTCACGTTCCCAACTTCGACGACGATGTCACCAAAGTCGTTATCCAAAATTGTGATCGTGTCCGTATCACAGTTGCCAGGATCGACTTGCACCAAGTGAATCGGTGCCCCCACAAGGGTTGTCGATTCCGAGGTTTCGTCCAACTTCAATGTGACCGTTTCTGGTCCCTCTGACTCTAAGTCATCGAACGGCAGGATGTCGATTGGCACTTCTGTTACGCCAGGTGCAAAGAACACCGATCCGGCGATGGCGGTGTAATCGAGCGTGTTCACCGCCGAGTCAGTGCTGATGTCGTACCCGACCGAGACGTTGAACGCGATTGGTGCCGGTGTCCCAAGCGGATTTGACGGCGTGATGCTGCCAGGAACAACCGATCGAACTCGGAAGGTTGCCTTGTCGATCGGATCACCCGTGCCCGTTTCGCTGGCCACATCATCAACTCCGTCGACCGACTTAATGATCAGCGTCGCTGAATCGTTGTCATCAATCGTACTGATTCCGCCGAGTGGCGATCCTAGCGTGATGCCAGAGGCTCCCGCAGCGACCGCGCCGCCCGTGGAACCGGTCAATTGCAGGTCAACCGTTTCTTGGACTTCGACGACAACATCGTCGACGACTCGAAGTTCGATAGCGATCGAATTAACGCCGGCTGGAATCGTCAGTTGATTTCCGGTGACCTGCGTGAAGTTACCCGCACCATCGTCGGCCCAGATTGTGTAGTCAACGACTTGGTGAGCATTCGAGCCAGCAATCCGCCGTGCCGTTCCGCTGGTGTTGAAGTCAACCGTCGTCGGCGTCGAACTGGTCGTTCCCGGCGACAACGCGAGCGTGTACTCGGCCTTGTCGACAGGTCCGCCTTCGGTCGTGGCGGTGACAACAGGTGTTAGGGAAACCAATGCCGCATCATTGTCATCGATCGTGACCGATCCATCGACGGTGGTGATGCTTGCGGCGGGTACCGAAACGGGTGTGACGGTTCCCAGAGCTATGTTCAGAAGCTCGGAAGCCTCTACCACGCTGTCGTCTGTGATCGGGACCGTGAAGGTGACGGTTTCACCCGCCGTTCCTGTGAACGTTGCCGTCCCGGTTGTCGTTGTGTAGTCGCCACTATCAGCGGTTCCATCGGTCGTGGTGTAGCCGACCGTGAATCCATCTTGGACGGCTTTGTCAAGTGTCAGTGTGACGGTCGCTGTTCCGTCTCCTTCGTTCACGGTGACATTGTCAGCGGTAACGGTTGCCAGACCATCATTGTCATCTATCGTGACCGATCCATCGACGGTGGTGATGCTTGCGACGGGTACCGAAACGGGTGTGACGGTTCCCAGAGTTATGTTCAGTAGTTCTGAAGCCTCCACCACGCTGTCGTCTGTGATTGGAACCGTGAAGGTGACGGTTTCACCCGCCGTTCCAGCGAACGTTGCCGTTCCGGTCGTCGTGGTGTAGTCGCCACTGTCAGCCGTTCCATCGGTCGTGGTGTAATCGACCGTGAATCCGTCCTCCACCGCCAAATCCAGTGTTAGCGTCACCGTCGCAGTGCCATCGTTCTCGTTGACAGTGATGTTATTGGCCGAAACGGTTGCAGGCCCGTCATCGTCAAGAATCGTAAGTGTGCCGAGACTTGTGATGTCGATCGAAGTGATTGGGACCGTTGTTGGAGCGAGATTCCCCAACGACATCGCAATCGTCTCATCTTGTTCAACAATCTCATCGTCAACAATGGCGAACGTAAGCTGTTGAATTTCACCAATGCTTCCAACAAAGCTGAGCGTGTTGGAAGGCAGGAACACTGCGTCTGCGAGCGGTGTTGTCGTGACGTCTGCAAGCAGAAGATCAACATCAAATCCACCATCTACCGCCTTGTCTAGCATCACGTCAATCGTGACAAACTTGGCCCCCGGCACTAGGTCGAACGTCTCAGTGATGGTCTGACTAATAATCGAAACGGTGGCTGGGCCATCGTTGTCATCGATCGTGACCGATCCATCGACGGTGGCGATGCTTGCGGCTGGTACCGATACCGGTGTGACGGTTCCCAAAGCTACGTTCAGAAGTTCGGAAGCTTCCACCACACTGTCGTCAATGATTGGAACTGTGAAGGTAACAGTCTCACCTGCATTTCCGGCGAACGTTGCCGTACCGGTCGTTGAGGTGTAGTCACTACTAACGGCAGTTCCATCAGTTGTCGTGTAGCCGACCGTGAATCCGTCTTGGACGGCCTTGTCCAGAGTCAATGTGACGGTGGCCGTTCCATCGCCTTCGTTCACGGTGACATTGCCAGCGGTAACCGTCGCAACACCATCGTTATCGGTGATGCTAACAACTGCGGAACTGGCCACGGGGTTGATCGCCGAGAACGACGCCGGTGCGGTGTTGTTCGTCACGCTGGTCAAAGTCAACGTGAAGTCTTCAAGGCCTTCGACGATTAGGTCTTCGTTGATCGCGACAACAATCGGCACGATTTCGCCAGCCGTCCCAGTGAACGCAATCGTACCCGTCGTCGCTCCAGTCCCGTAATCGTCGGCTGCACCATTGGTGGCTGAGCCGTCGGTCAACAAGTAGTCGACCGAGAACCCACCTGGAACAGCTTGGTCAACTTGTACGTTCAGCGTGACCGTACCGGCAGCTTCGTCAACGGTTGTCGAAGCAACGGTTAACCCAATCAAAGCCGAATCGTCATCGTTGATCTGAACCGTGTTGTTGACAAGGACAACTTGTCCGCCAATCACAAATGGTGATGCCGAGGTAAGTTCTAACCCAAGGTCAACCGTTTCAGGGCCCTCGACCAACAAGTCACTAGCCGGTGTCAAATCAACCGTTCGGGTCGCACCGCTGATGTCCGCCGACGTAAACGTCAAAGCCTGAGGTGTGAACGCATAGTCGGCAGGCGTGGTCGCAGTGCCACCAAGGTTATCAACGGTGTTGAGCGTGATCGTGATGCCTGGAGCAAACGTGGCAGGCGTGGCAGTTGTTCCTGTCGTGGTCATTTCGACCGTCACACTTTGCGTGCCACCTTCTTCGTCAACGCTCTGTCCAGGCACGATCGTGAATGTCGCAATATCGTCGTCGCCGATGATGTGCGTCGTGTCGTCATGAATCGTGGTACTGCCTGAGAGACCAAGACCTTGGTCAGCATTGCCTTGTTGCAGTGCAACACCAAGACCTTGCAACTCTACCGTTAGCGACTCGTTGCCTTCGATGATCGAGTCGTCCTTTACATCCAAGACGGGATCGTTGCCACTGGTGCTGACCAGCACACCATCTTCATCCCACAGGGTCAGGTCAAACATTCCCAGTGGGTTGCCGGCCGAGTAGTCGCCTTCGGGGACGACAAACGTTGCCGGCAACAGTTGCGCTGGGTCGCTTCCGAACAAGAAGTCATTTCCAGGATCGGCGGTTCCACCAAGTCGCTGCAGCGTGATGGTTCGGTCGGCCACGCTAGTGCCAGTCAAGTCGCCGCGAACAATCAAGGTAGGTCCATTTTCGCCAACAACGGGAACAACACCAGCCTCGTTCTTGATTGATGATCCCTGCAAGAACTCGATCAGAGCATCTTCGTTATTGATGATGCCTTCACCGGTGGCGTCAACAATTGCCACTTGCGGAACCGGTGGTGCCAAGTTCGATCCAGGGCCACCGGTTAGCGGATCCACGCTTCCCGCATCACCGTTGTACGTAGGTTCGGACAAAGTGATGAAGAAGTTTTCGTCCAGTTCGACTGCGTTGTCACCGACGACAGGCACGCTGAACGTTGTCGACAAGGCGCCCGCAGCGATTGTGACCGTTTGTGTGGTTGTCACATAATCATTGTTCGCCGTCGTCGCAGTTCCGTCTGATGTCGTGATGTTGATCGTGATCACTTCATCGGCTGGCTTATCCAACGCGATCGTGAACGTCGCCAAGACATTCGGATCCCCCGTGTCCGGCTCTTGCACCGTCACATCTCCTGGGGCCGCACCATTGTCATCCACCACCGACACGTTCGCCGTGTCATCATTAACGATGACTGCACTTTGCGACGCCGTCACGATGTCCAAAGTGTCAAGGTTCGCATCCGCATTCTGAGCGTTGCTTAGAGTGACGGTGAAGGTTTCGTCAAGTTCGGCGGTAAGATCGCCAGCCACTTCGACAGTAATCGTCTTCGTGACGTCGCCAGGACCAAAGGTGACCGTCCCGCTCGGCAGCACTCCGCCCACAAAATCGTCGCCAGTCAGATTGCCTGAACCTGTAACAGCCCAATCGACCGTCGTGTCTTCGGTGGAACCCGTGATGAATCCAGCCCGAGTGACTTCGAACGTGTAAGTTGTGGTGCCTGAGTTGCCTTCAAGTTGCGGTGACTGAGCCGTGGGCTTCAAGTCCAGATCGATGTCATCGTTCAGGATCGTGATCAATCCCATCGGTCCCGTTGGCGGCGTCGTGGTAAGGATCACTTGTGCAGCGTCGGCATTGCCAGCGACCGCAGTCAAGATTCCGGTTGCCGTTGTGCCGTCACTGAAACTGACCGTCACCGTTGCTCCGACGACTTGGTCCCCCGTCACAACATCGTCGAGCCCCAAAGAGTCCACGTCGACTTGCCACGTCAGGCTTTCGCCAGGCATGAAATCGCTGAAGTCCATCGTCAACAACGAACTTCCGTCCGCCAATGTTACTGGCGTTAATCCAGTATCCACGTCACTACCAACCGTTGGTGTGAATGCTTGGCCCGCCGATGCACCGCCGGTGTCGAATTCCAGACTAGCGGTGCTCAGATCAATTTGGATCTGATCAATTTTCGCAGCAGGATTCGACGACGTATTGGTCGCAGTGAACGCGTCACTCGGAGTACCGCTGAAGCTGTTGGCACGGAAGAAGACCGCTGAACTTACCGCCGAATCGCCCACGTCGGCAATCGCCAACTTAATGGTGTGCGCACCAGGCGTTAGGTTCAGCGCTTGTGCGGTAAAGACATCCGTAAATCCGTCAAAACCAAATTCAGTTAAGAATGGCGAACCCGGATCCTCGTTGTCATTGAAGAACTGTGGGTTGACAGCTCCTACGCCTGTATTGTTGGGCCCATTATTGACCGTGTCGATCGAAACTGGCGTCGTTGTTCCCGGTATCAACGCAATGTTCTGGCCATCCAGGAAGAAGGCGAAGACATCGTTGAAGCTCGAGAACACAAAGTTGCTGTACTCGTCGGAAGCGAACACAAAGTCGAAGAACAGGTCTCCACCTTGCGATATAAAGTCAAATTCTAAGTACGTCACATCCTCGGTCGTATTTGTCGTCAAGCCAAATTCGGCATCGAGATCTGCATCTGCGATTCCCGAAGACTGTCCGCTGCCGAATGTTCCAGGTTCGCTTTCCACTGCGTCGGAGCCTGTCGTCAACACGATGCCCGATTCGATTTGAATCGACGAGCCACCGCCAGTGAAGAATCCGGACGAATTGGTGCCGCCTACGTAGCTCGACGTTCCGGGAACGACCGTGATTCCGGATCCTAAAAGTCCCGCAACTAATTGATTGGGGTCATTCGTGGTTGAGATGACGTCCATTGGCCCGCCAGTCGGCATTGGCGGCGGAGTCTCATTAAAGGTACTACCGTCGATCGTCAGCGTAAGCTGCGAGTTCAATGGAATGCCGGTGCCGTTGATCTTGATGTCGGCCGGGTCAACATTCGGATCGGTCGGAATCAAGTTCGACAGCACGATCCGAAGTTGTTCGTCTGGTTCGACCACGTCATCACCGATGATCGTAACCGTCAACGACTGAGATTCGCCAGCAATCCCAGCGAATGTCAGTGTACCGGTGGCAGGAACGTAGTCGTTGTTAGCAACCAACGCTGTGATATCTTCGGTCGACCAATCGACACTAAATCCACCTTGGACATCAACGTCCAGCGTAACCGTGACGGTGATCGTGTGGTTCACCGAATCTTCGTAGACCGTCACGTCGCTGGTCGTCAGGATCGCCATGTCGTCGTTTTCGATCACAGCGGTTTGGTTATTGCCAAGAATCTGAATCCCGTTTGCAAGATCAACGGGAACCTGACCGGGATCCTCGGCATGAGCAGCGTTCGACAATCCGACCTCAAATTGCTCGTCGGCTTCGACGGCCAGATCTTCCATGACATCGATGACGATCGTCTTCGTCGTTTCGGTCGGACCGAACGAAATGGTATCGGTCAACGCACTGTCAAAGTCAGTTGCTCCGGTCGCCGACAGCATGATGCCAGCCAACCCAGAAATCGTGTAATCGACCGTCGTCGTACCCGTCGTCAATCCTGCACGAGTCACAGTGAACGAGTACTGCGTCACGTCGCCAGGATTGCCTTCCACTTGGGTCACAGGAGTAATTGCAGAAAGTGTCAGATCAATGTCATCATCAAGAATCGTAACCGTCGCACCGTCGGCGGCAGTGATGGCCGACGCGGCAATCGTGGCGTCATTCGCAGCAACACTGACCGTGTTGACGTCGAAGGTTTCCATTGGCGATTCGACGATGTCATCGTTGATGATCGGCACCGTGAAGGTTGCCGTGTCTCCGTTGACACCGGCGAACGTCAGCACGGGACTCGTCGTCGCCGTGTAGTCGTCTGGGGCGATCGCAGTGCCATCGGCAGTCATGTAAACCGCAGTCAAACCGCCTTGAACATCCCCGTTAAGCGTAACCGTCAACGTCGCAGTGCCCGCATCTTCATCGACCGTGACATCCTCGACCGTCAAGTTTGCCGAATCGTCATTGATGATCGTCGCTGATTGGCCGTTGCCGATCAGTTCGATCGGATTCAAGGCGTCTTCTTCGACTTCCCCAGCATCGGCCACGTGAACAGCGTTAGAAAGCGTCACCACGAAACTCTCGTCGGGTTCGACCGTCGTATCCTCGGATAGCTTGACTTCAATGTCGAAAGTGTTCACTCCGTTGGGGAACGTCACTGTGCCACTTGGGAACACACCACCCTCGAAATCATCTGCCGTCACAAGACTGCCAACCGCAGCAGTCACGACCCAGTCGGCAGTCGTGGTTCCCGTGTCCAGACCCGTTCGCGTGACGGTGAACACATAGGTCGTGTCATCGGATGCGACATTCCCTTCGAACTGGTCCGCAGCGTCAGCAAGTGTCAAGTCAATGTCGTCGTCATTGATCGTGACCGTGCCCGTGTCGCTGACATCGACTTGCGATGGGTTCACGGTTGCTACCGGTGGCATGACGCTGTTGTTCGTGCCGGGAACAATGGTGCCGAGATTGACGGTGAACGACTCATTGCCCTCAACCACGTCGTCATTGAAGATCGGAATCGTGATGTTGACGACTTCGCCGATCGTTCCATTGAACGTCAACATTCCGCTTGCGTTGTTGTAATCGTCGGGCAGCCCACTGCCGCCGGTCGCCGTGTCACCAACCATGCCAAACGTGTACGGAACCGTAAATCCGTTTTGGACAGCCTTGTCGAGCGTTACCGTGATCGTTGCAGTCCCTGCGTCCTCGTCAACCGTCACGTCGCCGACGGTCAGAACCGCGGCATCGTCGTCAATGATGTCCAAGCTTGCGGAGTCAGTCGCGCCAATGGTCACGTCGCCCGAGTTGAGTGTCGCACCCGATGGAATGTGCGGCGCGACAGTGAATCCGGTCAGTGTAGCGACCACGTTTTCGGTGCCTTCGATGACCATGTCGTCGATCACATCGACGGACGCAACTTCGCTCTGGTCACCCGCCGAGAAGTTCACCACGTTCAGCGAACTGTTCTGGTAGTCCAAGTTTCCGAGACCCACACCCGCGTTGGATGCGGTGCCGTTGTCGTTGAGCGGATTACCAACGCCATCGGTCAAGGTAACCGAGATGATGTTCTGGCTTGGGTTGGACAATTTGACTTCGAACAGTCCGTTGATGATCGCTTCGTTGGTCAGCGCACCATCGTTGCCTTCTTGAGCATCGCTCACCTGCATGATGGTGATTTCAGTCGTGTTGTCATCGACGATCGTTGTTTGAACCGTGTTCGGTCCATTCGCAGTCACCTGCGGCGGCCCGCCAACACTGCCCCCTGGATTCGAGATCATGATTTCAAATGACTCGTCGGGCTCGACGTAGTTCGACAGATGCTTCAGAGCGCCAGCACCCTGTTCAAAACCATCATCTTCGAACGTGTTCAGAACAATCGTCAGCGTCGGCGCGGTGGTCGTGCTGTCGCCATAGTAGGTAACCTTGCCCGCGCTGAACCCAAACGAATTGTCAGCGCCCGTGGTCGTCCCAGCAGCCGTGTTGTACGCATCGACCGCATCTTGAACCGCCATGCCGAGCGGATTGAGTTCGTTGAGCGACTGGTCGGATTCTTCATCAAAGTCATTCAACGAGATCGGTGCAAGCAGTGCCATTCCAATTTGGATCGTCGCTGTGTCGCCAGCTTGCAGCGAAGCAGGACCAGGCATACCGCTGGCAGCACCGTCAAGTGTCAAAACGTATGTCGCCGCATCGCCTTCGTCGATCAACCCCGATGTCGTTTCGACTAACGTCCAGTTCATGGAGTCGTTGTCAACAATCTCCGTCTGGACACTGTCTTGTCCGCTAGCGACAGCGTCTTCGTCGACACGAATATCAGCATTCGTCGTGCTATCAGGATTGTCAATCACCAACTTGAAGTGCTCGCTGCCTTCAACGAGTGTGTCATCGATGGCCGTCAGCATGACCACGATGTCCCCCATTGCCATGGAACCATCACCGGTGTAAGTCAACTTGTTGCCCGTCAGGTCAAGATCCCCCCGCACCGCGGCAACAGCGCCTACGGCTGCCAAGAAACTGTCGTAGTCGGACGAATTGGTGTCGGTCGGCGCCGGACCATCGACTTGAGCCAAGTCGATCGTGGCGGTCTCGAGTGCTTGCAAGATAATCGGACCAGGGCCTGCACCAGTCG
The DNA here is from genome assembly GCA_049680385.1 of Rubripirellula sp. Taxonomy (GTDB): domain Bacteria; phylum Planctomycetota; class Planctomycetia; order Pirellulales; family Pirellulaceae; genus Rubripirellula. Next base: position 19,381 of record JBAUHR010000462.1, read on the forward strand.
TGCCGCCTTGCAGCTTGATCGTGTAGGTGACGTCGTTGCCTTCGGTCACGGTTGGCGCATTGCTGCTGATTGACCAAGTCGCAAAATCGTTGTCGATGATCTGTGTCTGGACCGTTGCTGCGCCTAGCTGGATATCAGCATTGGTGGTCGTGCCGGGGGTTGCCAGAGTTACCGTGTAGTTTTCCGGTCCTTCGACCAGAAAATCGTCCGTTGCCATGATGTTAACGTCGATGTCGGCCATGGCTGACAACCCGTCGCCGGTGTACGTCAAGACATTGCCAGCCAAAGTCAGATCCGAGCGTGCCGTCACGATCGCTGTGAGAGCGGTCAGGAAACTGGCATAGTCGGCGGCCGTCGTTGGATCGGCAGGTCCGTCGGTTTGAGTGACCACAATCGAAGCAGTTTCGCCAGCCTGCAAGATGAACGGCCCAGCGCCAACACCGGATCCGGTCAACTTGATTTGGTACGCTGCATTTGCACCTTCGACGACGCTCACCGCACCAGTGATCGACCAAGTCGCTAGGTCGTTATCTGCGATCGCCGTTTGCACCGACGCGGCGCCCAATTGGATGTCGGCGTTAGTGGTTGAGTTCGGCGATGACAACGTGACAGTGAAATTCTCGGGGCCCTCGACAAGCGAGTCCTCGGTTGCCGTCACATTAACAACGATGTCAGCCATCGCTGCCGTTCCGTCGCCGGTGTAGGTTAGAACATTGCCGACCAACGCTAGGTCAGCACGCGAACCAACGATGACACCAAGTTCGGTCAAGAAGTTATCGTAATCTGCACTTGTCGTCGGATCGGCAGGACCGTCAGTTTGGGTAACCACGATCGAAGCGGTTTCGCCAGCTTGTAAGATGAACGGCGCGGTGCCAACACCCGATCCGGCCAGCGAGATCGTGTAAGTCGCATCGGCACCTTCGGCCACGTTTGCCGAACCACCGATTGACCAAGTGGCCAAGTCGTTGTCGGTGATTTGAGTTTGCACTGACGCCGCGGCACCCAATTGAATGTCAGCATTGGTCGTTGTGCCGGGTGTTGCCAACGAGACTGTAAAGTTCTCGGGGCCCTCGACCAACGGATCTTCGATCGCGGTGACGTTGACCACAATGTCGGTCATCGCCGCCAAGCCGTTGCCTGTGTAGGTCAACACATTGCCCGTCAAATCCAAATCTGAACGACCGACAGCGACCGAACCAAGTTCCGTTAGGAAGTTGTCATAGTCTGCTGCGGTCGTCGGATCGGCTGGGCCATCGGTTTGCGAAACCACAATCGACGCAGTTTCACCTGCTTGCAAAATGAACGGTGCGGTGCCCGTTCCCGATCCAGTCAATTTGATCGTGTAAGTCGCATCGGCACCCTCGGTGACGGTGGCTGAACCTGTCACCGACCAAGTTGCTAGGTCATTGTCTGCGATCGTTGTTTCAACCGAACCAGCGGCGCCCAATTGAATGTCTGCGCCCGTCGTGGTGTCAGGATTGGAAAGCGTGACTGTAAATTTCTCGGGGCCTTCGACAAGCGGATCCTCGACCGCAGTGACGTTCACCAAAATATCCGTCATCGCCGTGGAACCATCGCCGGTGTAGGTCAGCGTATTTCCGACCAGCGTCAAGTCACTGCGAGTCCCAACGACGGTGGCCAGCTTGGTCAAGAAATCTTCATAGTCGGCTGACGTCGTCGCATCGGCGGGACCATCGGTTTGTGCAATATCAATCGTCGCCGTTTCACCAGCTTGCAAAACGAACGGCCCCGCGCCGGATCCCGATCCGGTCAGAGCGATCGTGTAGGCCGCAACGGCTCCTTCGTTGACATTGGTTGACCCGGTGATTGACCAAGTCGCCAAATCATTGTCGGTGATCTTTGTCGATACCGAGGCGTCGCCCAACTGGATATCGGCACCTGTACTGCTGGCCGGATTCGCCAACGAAACGACATAATTTTCGGGGCCTTCGACTAACGTGTCATCGATCGCGGTCAGATCGACGACGATGTCCGCCATGGGCGTCGTACCATCGCCGGTGTACGTCAACGTGCTGCCCACCAAGGTCAAATCGGTCCGGGTACCAGCCACAACGCCAACGGCCGCCAAGAAACTGTCATAGTCAGCGGCGGTTGTCGGATCGACAGGCCCGTCCGTTTGAGCGAGGTCAATCGAAGCGGTCTCCATGTTCTGCAAAATGAATGGACCGGCACCGCTTCCCGAGCCCAGCAGTTTTATGGTGTAAGTCGCATCGGCGCCTTCGGTCACATCCGACGCTCCTTCAATTGACCACGTTGCCAGGTCATTGTCTTTGATCAAGATTTCGTTGCCGACCGTGATGACTTGGTCGTTGATCGGATCGCTGTTTGACGAAACCGAACTGCTTGTGACGCCCGTCACATCCAACGGAACCACTTCATCACCTTCGACCAACGAATCATCAACGCTGGTCAACATGAATGGAAACGTCAAACCGCTAGGCGTGAAGACCGAGTTTTCATCGAGCGTGAAGGTCACGTCGTTGAACGAATAGTCAGCGGGCTCCGTTGCGGTTCCCGGTGCCAATGTCGTGCCCGGTGTAAACGCGGGGTTTGTGTCCGAGACCGTAAACTCAATCTCAGATCCCGGCGCGATCGTCGCCAAGTTGTCGAATGGGGTCGTGGCTGGGTTCAGCAATGGAACCGCACCATTAGCAAGCGTTTCAACCAACACGTTGCCTGCCAACGTTGCCCCTTCGGTGATCATGTCCGGCGCAATGGTGATGCGAATGTAGTCGTCATCAATGATGTTGTGCGTGATCCCGTTTCGTACGGATCCGTCACCATCCAAATCCTCAGTGGCGTTGCTAAGGGCAAGTCCAATTCCGTCAAAGTCGAAACTGAAGTCCTCGGGACCTTCGATAAAGGTGTCCTGATTGATCTCAATCACAGGATCAGTGAACCCTGCGTCCCCCGATACGCGTCCCTTTGAATCCACCACCGTCAAATCGAATTCTTGACCGCTCGAGAAATCATTCCCAGGGAATGTGAACGTACCTTCAAGCGTAAAATCATCAGCAACGCCTTCGGTAGCCGACCCAGGTGTCAACGAGAAGTTGACAGTCCGATAGACCTCTGGAATTCCGGACAGGTCACCTTTGACCAACAGCGTCGGTACCGTCCCACCAACGCCACTTTCCGGCTGTGAACTCGAACCATCAAGCGGGTCGGCCGCGTTGCCGTCCTTGAATTCAATGTCCACCATTCCTTGCGTGAACAGCAACACGTCATTGCCATCGCCGCCCATGTAGGTGATGCGAAGTGTCTTGCCGCCGAGGACAATCGAGGCTCCCTCACCCAAACCGGCAAACGTTCCAACGACAGGATCAACCCCATCGTTGTCAACGATTTTGTAGACGCCATCGTCAAGCAGTCCACCAACCGAGGACAAACTGAGTGTTGCACCAGCGATACTGACGACTCCGCTGCCGCCGACCGAATTGACGATGACTTCGTCGTGTCCGCCCGCGACTCCCGCACCTGCGCTGCCATCAATTTCGATCGCCAGCGTATCACTGGCGCCTAAGATCAAATCTCCCGTCGTGATCGTGCCGGGACTGTTACCGGGCGATACGGTTCCCGAATCGGGATCGGACGCACCATCAATGCTGCCGGCGATCGTTAAGTTGCCTTGAATCGAGCCTTCGCCAAGGTCAACATTGCCGCTGACCGTGCCTGCGCCAGCGAGTAATGATCCATCGACCAGAACAAACGTGTTGGCGTTGGTCAGGTCGATGCTGCTGGCCCCTTCGATGTTCGTGTTGCCACCAAGCACGGGATCGTTCGATCCGTCAAAGGTAATCGCCGAAGTGCCCGAGACCGTCAAGTCGGAACCTGGCGCGGATTCGAAGTCACCCATAAAGGTGAGTGTCAAACCAGCGGACGCCAAAACGCTCGCGCCCGACAACTGGTTCAAATCTCCCCAAAAATCACCGTGCCCGGAAAGTGATTCGCCGGACGGCAAGATGGAAATGCCGGCCACGTTCTCGTCAATGCCATCAAGGAAGCCACCGCTAAGGACGTAGTCGTCGGTACCCGCACCACCGTTGACGTAGATAAAATCGGAACTGGTATTCCAAACCGGCGAGGTATCTTGGATCTCGATGTCATCGTTGCCGCCACCGAGGTTGACCGTCACCGATCCACCACTGGCCGGAGCCGCAAACGTCGTGTCCTCGAACGTTCCGTTCAAGCTGTCAAGCAACAACATTCCAGCCGCGACGCTGAGCGCGACGTCGTCAGCGGTTCCTGGCAGATTGAAGATCACATCCGATGGTGTGCCCGCATTGATCAAGACAGGTTCCAGTCCGGCGAACACGATCGTCTCGCCACCAGCACCCGCACCAAACCCAAACTTAACGTCACCCGACTGAGGTCCGGTGTGGGTGATCGTTTGCTGGGCGGTTGAGTTACCAACGATTTCAAGTTCGTCGTTTTCACCCGCGCCGCCATTGCCGCCGTCGAAGAACACGAGCTTGCCAAGTCCACCGGTGATATCGACGGTAACGGTCTGCGAACCTGAACCGCCGTTGATCTGAATTTGATTGATTTTCGACAGCACGTGAGCTGGCACGACATCAACATTCGAGTCGTTGACGATCCGCACTTGATCTTGACCACCAGGTCCAGTCCCAGGTGACTTCAAGACTGTGACATGCCCGTTGCCGGGGAAGTCCGCAGCAGCAACGACCATGTCTTCAGAAACGTCCGTCACCGAGAGCGTCAGGGTCGCCGAATCATCGGCGGCCGAACCGGCATCAGCACCGTCAACGTCAACGTTCACGCTGTAGCTTGACTGAGATTCAAAGTCCAAATCGGCAGTGTTCCGGATGAACAATTCGTTGCCATTGCGAATCTCAAACATGCCAGCATCCGCACCCGACAAAGTCGTCGACGTAGCGTTCGTCGCGGCAATGTCGGCAACCTTCAAGTTCGTCGTGTTTTCAGCGACCGTCGTCACTTGATTGCTAAGCGAAACCGTCGCCGCTGGGGCCACGTTCGGCGCGACGATGATTGGTCGCACTTGAATGAACATGCCGTTAGCATCCGACTGCACCTTTCCGTCGGCCAACATGGTGGCTGCCTGCGCCGCTGTCAGCGTGGTGTTGCTATTAAGCGTGGGATCCATCAGGTTCCCAGAGTTCGCCGGAGTGTGGCCTAAGCCAAGATTGTGCCCCAATTCATGGGCTTGCAATTCTGGACCAATTGACGCTGCGGCAAGCGGTGACTCCACAACGTTCACGGTTCCTCCGGCGCAACCGGCAATGCCCGGCGCGTTTTCGGTCGTTGAACAAGTCGAGAGCAAATCAACGAACCACATGCTGATGACCGGATAGGCGTCGGTCGCGGTGGCGGTCAGCGTGTTAAACTCAGCCTCGGTGTTAACCTCCGACGCAATTGCGGGATCAACAAACACAGTGATGGTTGACAAGTACCGGACGTCGATTGATTGATTACCAGGGCCATCGAAAGCAGGAGATTGGCTGAAAATTCCATCGAGCGCTGCTTCGTTCTGCGTATCGACCGCTGGCGAATAAACTTGCGATGCACCCTCCGGGCCGTTGTAGTAGACCGCGTGCAACCCGTCGTCCGAGTCGTGATCGTGGTCGTGTGCTTCCAACCCGAATTCGGCAGCCAACAACATCCGCTGCTCGAGCGTTTCTGGATTCAAGCGATTGCGTGTCGTGCTTGCTCGCTTTGATTTACTGCGTCGCTTGTCGTTCTTTTTGAACATGAACGGCAGTCCCATCATCATGAATGGCGCAACCGGTGCCGTTCGACGTGTGATGACGAACGGTGGATTCAGGATGAAGCTGACGATGGCGGCTAAGCCCAGTCCGACTCGCGTTAGCCAAGCACCTCGCAGCGCTTCGCGGTAACGCTTGAATCGTGCCTCGCGCTGTTCGGCCCAACGCACTCGGCGCGCTTCCAATTTTGCCGCCCATTGCATCGACCGCTGGCGAAGCTTTTCACGTCGGCTGGAACCCATGTTTGCCGAACGGAACGCTGCTGAAACAAATCGTGTTGTCATGGCTGGCTCTCTTCAATCTTGGTGAGATGTCTTGGGCTTGATGACGCGCGAACGGTTGGGTTCGCCGCTAAATGAAGGCGTGCTTAGAACGTTGCAGGTGGGGGGAATGGTGGGATCAAAACCAGGGGCCTCTTTTAGGTACCACAACGGCACCCACTCCGCTTGGGTGGTAATGTATGGCTGCCCCCCACCAGTTGCAACAGTTTCAACGAAAATAATGTCAATACGGATTTATTCTTTTTTTCTGAATTTGCGGATTCCCACTCGACCGTCACTAAAACACTGTGAATTCCGGGGTTCATCAGTGGGATCCGCCTCCCGAGAAAGCTCCGGTTGCGAATGGAACTTTTCTTGAATCCTTGGGCTACTCTGCGGTGTTTCCGCCAAGAACTCGCTTCGAGTCACGCCAATCTTGTGGGTTGTTTCATTTTGGGGGTCGCAAAATGGCCCCTGATTTGGATTCCAATGGCCACGCAAACAGCCCGTCGCAAAGTGACAGCCCGACCCAACTCGGCTTGCGTCTTGAGCGTCAAGAAAGGTGCGTTCAGGACACCATGCCGTGATTCAGGACTCGTAGCCCTTTCGAATCTCGCGTGCTGGTTCCCGTGTGCTGGTTCCAGCCTCACGCCGTTTTAAGAATCTGACCGCGATTGAACCCCGCCAGCACAATTCCACCGATCAATGAGCACCAGTGGTTGAGAACACAAGATTTGCTGGTTCAGACGTCGCGAAAGTCGCGTGTGACTTTCGATGAATCACCGTCGCGACCGAAACTCTTGGCGAGTTTCACTGACTTAAAGTCAAGCTGCAACGAACCACAATCGGGATGAGGCAAGCTTTAACGATGGCGGAGAGTCGTCCCGTTACGAAGAGTCGTCGCAGTATCCCAAACTCGCTGGTGGTAGGGAAAATCACATTTGGAACTGCCCCTGTGACGGCAGAATCATCATCAGTCGATGAAAGCGATGCGGGGCAGAGACACCGTCGCCATTTCTTCATGAGGATCAGTGGCGCAGCTTTTTGGTTCCAAGGATGGAATGCTATGTGCTTGAGTCGGGGCATCCGCTGCACTTGCGTGCTTCTTGCTGTTGTGCAACTTGTCTGTTGTAGCAAGACCCATGCGCAGAATTACGAACGCTACAAGCCGCTCGACATTTCAAACATTGATGTCGCCTCGCCGGCATTGCCTGACCAAAGCGAGTTACCCGAGACTGTCGAAGACGACCGCATTTTGGTTCAGTCTCTTGAAGCCGTCGTGATGGTTGACACGGTTGGCAAGATCGTTACCGACGAGTCAATCGATAACCTCGAAGGCATCCACTATCGATTCGACAGCAACGATTCGCTGGTTCACAAGTCGCAAATACGATCCATTGTTGCGGCTCAGATTGGACAACCGATCACACTGCGCCGCATCAACGAACTTACTCGCGACATCATCAAACAGTATCGACGTTGCAAACAACCAATCGTTGATGTCGTCATTCCCGAGCAAAGGGTCACTAGCGGCACACTTCATCTTGTCGTGATCGAATCTCGCATCGGCAGCGTCAAAGTCAAACCGGGCTGTTACTTTGACTTTGAGGAAGTTTCGCGCTGGATCGAGTGTTCACAGCCCGGCCGAAAGATCTATGAACCGTGGATCGAGAACGACTTGATGTGGATGAACCAAAATTCGTTCCGCCGGGTCAGCGTTGACTTTGAAAAAGGGGCCGCTGAGGGAACGACTGATGTCATCTATTCAGTGAAAGACCAGTTCCCGCTGCGTGGCTATGTCGGCATCGATGACTCGGGTGTGGAAACGCTGAACTACGGGCGGTTCTTTGCAGGCTTCCAGTACGGCAACTTGTTTGGCCGGGGCGGCACTCTCGGATACCAGTACACCGCCGACGAAAGCTTTTCGCTGTTGGAAGCGCATTCGCTTAGCTTCACTCAGCCGATCAATCGTGACTATTCGTTCTTGACCTACGGAAGCTGGGCCGGCGTGTCACCGATGCTCGACGGTGGCTTGGACCAAAACGGCGAAAGCTACCAATTTGGATCAACCCTGACACGACATCTGGAAAAAACCAGCACGCATTCCCGGAATTTGACCGCTGGTTACGAATTCAAAGCCACCAATAACAACTTAGAGTTTGCCGGCACCGCAATCAGTAACTCGGTCGCCGATCTATTCCAACTGCGTTTCGGATACAACGACTACACGCGGGTTGATGCGGACCGGTTTCGAAGTTTCAACTTTGACGTCTTTGTCGGTCCGGGTGGCGGCATGACCGACAGCCATTCGGCGTCGGCATTCAATACGTTGCGCCCCGGAACGTCAACCGATTACGTCTATGGGCGAATGCGGTACGAACGTGCCGATAGCGTTGGTCGTGATTGGTTGTTGTCGAGCCGCTTCACTGGCCAGGCTTCGTCCGAGCGGTTGCTGTTTAGCGAAACTTTGGGCTTGGGTGGCTACGACACCATTCGCGGCACCGACCAGCGAGCCGCCAATGCCGACCACGGCTGGATCGCCAACTTTGAATTCGGTCCCAAGACCTATCGTTGGGGATGCCAGCATGACCGAAGAACCTTGCGTGCTTACACGTTCGTTGACATGGGCAACGGTTACCTTGCCGATCCGCTTGATGGCGAAGACACCTACACGTTCGCACTCAGTACAGGCGTCGGCGCACGGTTCCAAATCAGCGACCGATTGATCGCCCGATTTGACTACGGCTTCGGCATTGAAGAGATCGCCGACAACCAGCGCAGCGACCGCGCTCACTTTGGCCTGACCTGGATCCCCGGACGACGACTCCGATAGGCATGACCAATTAGCATAGGCTGCCAGCCTGTGGTGGGGCGACAAAAACAGGCTGGCAGCCTGTGCTATGGACTTTAACGCAGCGCCGTTAACAGATCTCGGATCTGTTCGTGGACATCTGAGGTGGCTCGCACGACGAGTACTTTCTGCATCGCAAAGTACTGCATCGCTCCCTTTCCGCCTCGGACATCCCAAAAATCAGGGGCGATGATTCGTTGGATCAGTTCGACCAAACCCCATCCTTCGGCCTCACCAAGAACTCCGCCAGCGCTGCCGGCTAGGTTCGACGGATCGCCGGCCAGCAGTGCGTCGACCTGCGATGACAATCCGCTTGGCCGCGTGACACCGTCACAATTGAGCGATGCTTCGCGAGACTGCTGCACTTGAATCAATCGTCGACGAATCCGAGTCGCCGCGCCTTGCAGCATTTTGCTGTCTTGGTACCGCGAGTCGCTGTGAATCATCACGTACAGGTCGCACAGACGCATCGCCGCCACCGTTGCTTGCGAACTGTGACGGCGGTCGATGTCGCGAGACACGATGGCTTCCCCACGAAGCATTTCGCTCGTCTGGGCTCGTAGCAGCGTCAGCGAAACTGGCTCGGTTGCCATGGCCGGCGAAGTGAAAAAAAGCATCGCCGCAGCGATCGCGCAAGCGGCTAGACTAGAGAACTCTGACCGACGCCTCATCCACTGAATCGTTTTCATGAAGTTTCCCTTTTCGAATCGTCCGCACGAAGCTCGCTTGGCGGTTGCCAGTTTGGTGCTCGCCACAGTCAGTCTAACGGTGACGCCGCCGCATGCGGTATCTCAAGAAGCCGAGACCGAGAAGTTTTCGCCAGCGGTGGTCGAAAAAGCTGACAAAATATTGGACGATGCGAAACTGCGCCGTGTGGGCAAGGTGATCCAGTCGACGGATACCGCCGAGATTGGTCGTGCGATCAGCGGACTGTCCAAGACACGGCGCGAACTCAAACGCACCTATGACGATTGGAAAGCGGTCGACCAGCGGATCCATGCAATGGAGTTAGAACAGAAGCGGTTGAACGTTCAATATGGCGAACTGAACCTGCAACTTGCCCGAGGCAACGTCGCCGCAAGAGCTCGCGACCAAGTGGTCGGAATGATCAACGCGGGGCTCGCGCGTTCGAAGATTCTAGAGAGCGAAAAGTCGGCTCAAAAAGTCCTGCTGTCGTCGAAACGTGCGACCTTGAATGCTGCCGAAGCAGAATACGCCGAGACCGTGCTGGCGATTCGAAGCGACTACAAGAAATTGAAAGAGGAACTCGACAAGCAATTGATCACGTCGCCGGTACAGATCGCACTGCGAGTGATGCACGCTAACTTCGACACGCCAGAGGGACAAACCGCCGATGACATTTTGTCGGTCGTTGACAAGCGACTGCAAAAGATCGAGCAGGAGGTTTTCAGCGAGACGATTGCGTTGCAAGTGGTCAACCAGTCGTTGTATGTGAATGTCGTGGTTGGACGCGTGTCAACGCGAATGGTTGTCGATAGCGGTGCATCACTGATCAGTTTGCCAAGCAAGACGGCGACCGAACTGGGCATCGTGATTCCGCCGGATGCTCCGCAAATGCGAATGATCATGGCAGATGGCCGTGAAATCCCCGCACGCGGAGTCACGTTGGCTCGCGTTCGTGTCGGTGAATTCGAAGCCGAGAACGTCAATGCAGCCATCCTGGATGAGGCCGCAACCGATGCTGAACCGCTGCTTGGGATGAGCTACTTGGGCAATTTCAAGTTCGAAATCGACATGGCCGAAAAGAGCCTAAAGATGTTGCGAATCAAGACGGAAGACTGAGTTCGTGTCTGTGCGCTGTTTAAAGCTAACTGTTTGAAGCTAAGCGAAATCTCGCATCACGCTTCGCTATATCGTTTCAGCTTGCGATCGAGAGTACTTCGTTCGATCCCCAATATCTGTGCCGCGCGGCTCTTGTTGCCATCGGTATGCCGAAGCACCCGTTCGATGTGAAGTTGTTCGAGCTGGGCAAGTGTCGTTTCAACCGCGGTACCGTCCGCCAGACTCACAGTAGACGCGGCATCCGCGGCCGGCGTGAGCGCCAAGTCAGCTTCATCGATCACGTTCTTTCGATTTAGGACAACCGCTCGCTCGATCACATTCTTGAGTTCACGAATATTCCCTGGCCAACTGTAGGCACGCAGTTTCATTTTTGCAGCGTCGGAAATGGATTCGATCTTGCGGCCCATTTCAGCATTGAAACGCTGCAGAAAAAATTCGGCCAGCGTGACAACGTCCGAACCGCGTACTCGCAGCGGAGGCACGACGATCTCGACGACGTTGAGTCGATAGAAAAGGTCTTGTCGAAACTTGCCTTCGGCCACCATGGCTTGCAAGTCACGATTCGTTGCCGCCACCACTCGCGCGTCCACGCGGATCGGTTCATGGCCGCCAACACGTTCGAACGCATGCCCTTCGAGCACCCTTAGAAACTTCGCTTGGATGTCCGCACTCATTTCGCCGATTTCGTCCAGCATCAAGGTGCCACCATCGGCCATTTCGAACTTTCCCCGTTTGCGATCGGTCGCGCCTGTGAAGGCGCCTTTCTCGTGACCGAACAGTTCGCTTTCTAGCAGCGTTGGCGACAACGCGGCGCAGTTCAAGCAAACCAGCGGCCCGTTCTTACGTTTGCTGGCGTGGTGAAGCGCGGCCGCCACCAATTCTTTGCCCACACCCGACTCGCCGCGCACCAACACGGTTGCTGACGTTGGCGCCGCCAGTGTGATTTTCTCGATCACGTCGGCGATGGGTTCACTGCGTCCAATGATTTGAACTTTGTCGCCAAGCTGAGTCTGCAGTTGGCGGATCGTCCGACGGCTCTGATTGAGCGCCTTGCCGAGTTCCTGTCGGTCGACTTGGTTGGCAAGCGACTCGGCAAGAATTTCGCAGGCAGCAACAGCGAATTCTAAATCGCTTGATGCCAGCGGACGTCCGCCGGCGGCCGTGGTCAGATGCAGCATGCCTCGGACGGGGCCATCGACGCGGCGAATCGGAGCCAGGATCAGACTTTCGATATCGATTTCGCCTCGGCTGTTTTCCGTGGCTAAATGCACGTCACCCAAAACATTGCGTGCCAACGTCGCTTGCCCGTCGTCGGCGGCAACGGTCGTCAATAGTGACTCGGGTGGTCGCCGATAGCTTCGCGGCCCCGTTTGCCGAGTCGATACCAGCGGCATGTCGATCGCATCAAACGTTGTCTTAGAATCGACACGGTTCAGATACACGCCGGCGGTATCGATCGCGACATTCGCGGCCAAACATTCCAGTGTCGTTTCAACGGAGGCAACCGGATCGTTCTCGCGAGCTAGGGCAAAGGCGAGTTGCAGAAGCGGCAAACTGGCGCCACCAATCGCTGGCGAAGTTGCCGTCCCCGAATGCAGATAGACGCTCTCGCGGCGGCGGTCGGTGATCGAGGCGGGATCGATTTCAAGGGTAAGCTGATCGTCTGTAGCATGCGGCGGCACAGCCCCAGGGGCCGAAGAGGTCTGCGCGCCGTCGATCCGGTCGGTGAAGGTGATGGCGAATCCGGCGATCGTTACTACGTCGCCGGTTTTTAGCATGGTCGGCGACTGGATCCGCTGGGAATTGACGAAGACCCCATTTCGGCTGCCCAGGTCATCGATTTGCCAGCCCGTTGTTGCCGCGGCGTTTGGTTCAGCATCTGGGGCAGCCTTGTCAGCCGTTTTGGCCCCAACCCAGTGGATACGGGCGTGCCGGCGACTGGCTTGGTCGCTTCGCAGCACAATTTGGTTCGCCGATGAACGGCCAATAACCGCTTCGGCGGGCGGGGAAAGCCGAAAAACGTCGCTCCATCGCCCGGCCGAACGCAGCACCAGATAGGCCCCCACGCGTGCTGCCGAATCGGCGGCAGGACTGGGTGGTGGTGACGATTGCGATCGTTGGGGTGGTGGAGTGTTCACGAAGTCTCGTCGAACCGTAAAAGCTTCGGTTGCTGGATGTTTCGAGGCTAACTATCTTAATGGACGATAACTTGGCTTCTGGCGGGAATTTGCTCGAAATTTGAGCCCGTAGCAGTCAAACTAGCATCATACTCATCGACTTTCGTACGTGGGACGTCCATCTGGACGCTACCCCAAACGGCTTTTACCCGGAGATCCACCGCGATGGATTTGGCCCCCCGAACTTTGCGTTCAATCAAACAACTCTTCCTGGTCCCAGCCTGTTCAGCCGCAATCGTCGGCGTGGGCATGCTTGGTGCAGCCATTTCCGTTCATGGGGGGATCACCGGCATTGGATCTCAACGATCCGTCGGGGGCGTGATGATCGACGCTGCCGGGGTCGTCCGAACGGCAACACTTGACGAAAAACAAGATCTCGCCAACGCACTGCGTCAACACATTGTCCCCGCCGAAGGCATGCTGGACGATACGACCGAATTGCGAATGATCTCGCTGGCCGGATTGCAGAAGGCGATTTTGCAACGAGACATGGACGGTCAACCGATTTCCGAAGACATCGAATTTTTGGCGGGCCTGCAACGGATCGATTACGTATTTGTCGACCAAGACAAGCATGACATCGTGATCGCTGGTCCGGCGGAACCTTGGAAAATGCTTGATGACGGTTCGGTCGTCGGCACCGTGTCCGGTGATTCGACCATGCGATTGGCTGACTTGGTGGTCGCCATGCGAAGCGTCGAAACCGCGCGTCAAGCAGGCATCAGTTGCTCGATCGAACCGACTCCGGAAGGCCGTCGCCGATTGCAACAAATGCTCAGCCGTGTGAAGCTGCGTCCGGGTCAAAACCCCGTCGCGATGGAAGCATCGATGAAGGAAGCGTTCGGACCGCAAATGATTCTGTTGACCGGCATCCCCGGCGACAGCCGTTATGCTCGAACGATGGTCGCGGCCGACTTCGAAATGAAACGAGTCGCGATGGGATTAGCGCCGTCGCCAGTCGCGGGACTGCCTAGTTTCTTGGAAATGGCCAAGAACGACCGCCAAGCGATCAGCGCCAACCCACGTTGGTGGATGGCATGCGATTACGACGCGATGTCGAAAACCGATGACGGCATGGCCTGGAAGTTGGCCGGTCGCCGCGTCAAGACGATGACTGAACAAGATTTGGTTGCCACCGATGGCACCGCCAAGGGTTCCGGGCGAAAAGAAAAAATGGCTCAGCTTTGGGCCGACAAGATGACCGACTCGTTTTCGCAGCTTTCCAAGGCGATCCCCGTCTTCGCTGACCTTGAAAACGTGATGGACTTGACCGTTGTGGCAACACTGATCGTTCAGGAAAACTTGGCCGCCAAAGCCGGCATCGACTTGTCGACGCTTTCGCAAACCGAAAACTCGATCGAATTGGCACAGTACTCGGTTCCTCGCAGCGTCGATCCCCAGTGCAGCTTCATTCACGGCCGCAACGGATGGGTCGTCACAGCATCGGGTGGCGTTGATGTCAACGCGTTCGAAATTGTTGAAAAGCAAAAGGTTGATGCATCGATCAGCGAGACTCGTCAAGCCGCTTTGGCTTCGGCGGGCGATCGTTGGTGGTGGAACAAATAGTCGTCGAAGTCAAACGTATTTCGACGGAATCAATTCGATGGGATCATGGGGACCACGAACGTTCGAGGACGACATTGCCTGCGATTGGTTAGAAGACCTGTTGGATTCTGACCCGATCGCATTCTTTGATCACTGCCTCGATCTGTCCGAACCGGGTGCGCTCGGCATGTTGGCGTGTGTGGGCATTGTCTGCACAGCCGAGATGATTCGCGGCTTGCTTTGTGGGCCGCGAGAAGGACTTCCCGAAGCAGCCCATCGCTGGCTGGAACGGAACGGCTCGTTGGACGTTCTTGTCCAAAGCCTGGTTCCCAGCACCGTTGAAGGACTGGACCGTGTCCTCAATGAGGATTCCGAAATGTACCAGCAGTGGGAAGACGCCGGCCCCGAACTCGACGCATGGCGTCAGCAAGTTGAATCGCTGAAGTACGAACTGCGAATGTGCGTCTAACGGTTGATAGGACCGTTAGCGACAATCTCCATCTCGCTGGCCCAGAGCCCCGCTATCGCTTCGTTACAGCTTAACTTTAGTCATGGGTTTCGACTTCGCACTTCAATTGACAAACCGCCAAAGGTTTCGGCCGGTACGGTGATTGACCGAAAGTCACCCGCGACTTTCGGTACGCCCAAACCCAAAGAATTTAGTATCGTCAACCGCTAGTCCATCAGTTCGGTCCATAGCCCCGCTAGGACCACCACGATTTCGGCAAACGTATCCTCGTCTGCTTTGATCCGCAGGGTTGCGTCCTCGGTTGAAATCGCCAACCGATCCGCCAGCCCCTGTCGGTGGCCGAGGACCTTGTCGATCGCCTCGCGGGTGCGGTGAGCAGCCGCCAGATCCGTGCTTTCGAACGTGACCAATAATTCGGCGTCCGGCGGAAATCGCCAAGATGCCGTCACTCGGTCGATGTCCCGTACCATCGCGCGCGGCGAAATTTTGGTTGGCCAAGATGGCGGCAACTGGTCCGGCCACAACGACACCAAGTCGTCGCGAACTCGGTCAGGCAACGCAATCACCATCGAGTTTGGATACTCGTCGAAAGACGCAAGCGCTTCGATTAGTTTCGCCCGTCCAGCCACCTCAGGAACCAAGACTCGCTCGATCGCCTGGGGAACGCCCACCAACACGAACCGTTGATCGGTTTGCGATTGGATTTGTCCACCAAGTTTCGGCAAGTCGTCTTTGATCAACCGAACAAGATCCGTTGCATTGGCAGGCCTCTTACAAGGGTAGACGATCATCGGGGCCGCCTCGACCAACGACCTAGGCGACGCGATCACGTAGACATCCGACGTGCCGCAGACGTGCATCGCAAGATCGATCTTACGCTGGATCGTCGCGCGGCTCTTCGTCGCTTCCTTGTCCTTGGGCAATCCGGCCCATGCCGCAATCGCTTCGGCGTTCACATTTTGCAAACTGAAACGAACCAATAGCGACGTCGCTGGTTCAAGGTACGCCATCACCGGATGGTGGTCGACGTCACGCTGTTCGACATCATTGAACAGAACGTTTTGGTTGAACGCCTCGGGCAAGTTTTGAGCGGTCAGTGTGTTCGCCCAACCTGCCCAAATGGCGAGGAAAACAAAAGTTCGATTCTTCATTTCACAACTTTCAATGCGACGTGAACGGTTGATTTCGGCGTGGCGGGAACACCCGTGTCGTAGGTAACCACGGCACGACCAGCGTGCGTGCGTTGGTAATCAAATGGCAATGCGGTCAGCGGATTCAACCAGGCTGGAACGGGCTGCAAGCCCGACAGTGTTTCAGGCAACCGCCCCGTTTCGGAAGCGTGCATGCGAATCGCTTCGAACAACATCAATCGGTTTCGAGTCAGTTCGGCACGATAGCTGGCCGAGATAGGCAAGCTTAACCGTGCGGTCACCACCCAAGCGACTTTGTCGATGGGATCTAGAATCTCGGGTTCGTTACCAAAGGCAGCGTTCCGCTCGGTTTCATAATTCGCCCACAGTTCAGGCGGCAAACTCGTCCACGCCAAGTACCGGTCTCGATGCCGTTCCCATCGCAAGCGAATCGATCGCAGCACTGCTTCGGCGGCCGACAAATCGCTTGATTTCTTGGCCCCCAATGGCGTCTCGGCTAACAATTCACGAGCGGGTTCCGCCATCGCTGCGACGTAGACGCCGCTCATCAGTCGGGCCAGTTCGGGTTCAGATTCATCGCCGCTGTTCGCACGAATCAGATCGTCGATCGCAATCGTCAGCGAATCCAGTCGTGCAATCGCCGCCTCTCGGCCAATCGGCTCGTCCGTGAATTCGCCCGTTTCCTGGATCAACTTGTTCAGCAACACCGACTCGTGCTCGAGCGACTCGTTCATGCGAAACAGCCGGTCGCTTGGAAGAGCTGCCATCGCCCAGTACAGATTCGGAAAATCATCACGAACGATGGCCGTTTCGATCACCGCCAGCATCCGCTGCGCGATCGCAACACCGATCAACTTGCCAACTAAGAAATGAGTGCTGTTGCCGGCCGCGTCCGACAATCGAAACCCCAAACGCAGCGTTGCAATCGCATCGTCATACCGTGACTGACGAATTTCCAACCTCGCCCGAAGCTCGATCAGGCGAGCCAACAAACGCATGTCTTGTAGCTCTGGCACAACAAGCGATGCGGTTTCCGCAGCCGTCATGTTATGAGTGTCGAGGGTGTATTCGATTCGCATCGCGTTTTCGATCGACGCCAATTCATCGAGTGACTTCCCAAAATAGCCAAGCGTCCTTTGAACTTCCTCGACTGGCAATTCATCCGGTGGCGTGTCGGCCCAAGATTCAACCTTTTCCCAAGCGTCATCGTCCGGCGGTGTCTGCTGATATAGCATGATCAGCGCACGATTGATCGGATGCATCGGATTCAGTTCGTTGCGATCCTGTGGCGCAGGCCAAAGCCGGTACTTCATCAGCGGATCGGGCGCGGCCATCGGGCGTAGCGTCACCACGTCATCGTTCGCGACGTCATCGTTCACGACGTCATCATTCACCTCGTCACCGAAAGACGAACCCGAGTGGAGAAGCGACAACACACAGAAAGCAAGAGAAAGTGATCGAGCGAATCGCATCAGTGAGTCCTGTTGATTGAGCTGGCAGAAAGGTCAACGTCGCGAACCGAAAGCGTTTTAAGATCCGACGGACGTGCATGCGTGCTGGCTGTCGCGATCGAGATTTCGTCGCGAAAGACCGAGGAACGATTAAACGCAGTCAAAGTCGCTAACGGGTCCGGTTGGGATCGCATCGAATCGAGCGACCGTGACCAGCGATCGATCGGGCGTTTGAATACTGGCAATGGCGTGACGTCCGATGCGGCGACTGCATCGATCGCCGCTGGTTGCCGCGCCGCAACAGGCTGACTTTCATTCGCTTCCGTGTGATCGGCAACCGAATGTACCACCGACGTTCGTCCTGCAAAAAAACCGATCGGCCCAACTATCGACGCAGCCAAACAGGCAGCCACGGCCAGGCGACGGTATCGATTTCGCGCACCCGACGGCCCCGACGCAATCGCGGCGTCGTATCCGGCGCGATAGAAAACGTCCGCAACGTTCATGCGATTCTCAGTCGGCACAAGACGCTTTAGTTCATTCTCAAACGTGACTTGTTCGTCATTCATTCAGTGTGCTCATGGATTGAGGATCACGATCAACCGAAAACTGTTGTTTCAAAACCTGCATTCCGGCAGCGTAGCGACGATGGGCGGTTGCTCGAGAAATTTCGAAGACTTCGCCAATCGAATCAAACGACATTTCGCCCCACAAATGCATGACGATGATTTCGCGACTCGGTGACGACAATTTCATCATCGCGGTGGTCACTTCGTCAGCGTCCAGTTTCTCGTGCAAATCCGGTTCGAACCAAAGTGCGTTTGTTGAAGCGGATTCGCGAACGTCGCGGCGCCGACCCGAGCGAATCGATTGAAGGATCTGATTTCGAACCACGCGAACCAACCAGGCCATCGGGTCGTCTGGCAACCGATCTTGAACAGCCAGTTTGACGTAAGCTTCTTGGACGGCGTCTTCGGCCAATGGAGTGCGGCCGTCGCCAACGATCGATCGGGCGACCAGCAACAGCCGGCTGGCATGCTGGTTCCAGATTTGCGTTAATGTGGCTGCGTCTATCAAGTCGGTCTCGTTTCGATTCCGCTCAATCGAGCCGGTGAATCCGACCGATTTAATGCAAGGATGCCACAGTGAGTGGACGATCTCAAACATTTCCAAAAAGAAACGTATTTCTTCACCCAAACTAGGCAAGCATCCCATGGCTTCGACGCTCTACAAAGTTGTACCGCAAACGGTTTGGCAGGCGGCAACCCAAGCTGGCTCTTTCGCTGGGCACGGGATCGACTTGGTCGACGGTTTCATCCATTTGTCGTTGCCAGAACAGGTCGCCGAAACGCTCGCTCGTCACTTTGCCGGCCAGAGGGAACTGGTGTTGGTCACGGTCGACGGTGATCAGTTGGGCGAGACGCTGCGGTTTGAACCGTCGCGTGGGGGCGACTTGTTCCCTCACGTCTACGGATCAATCCCGATCAGTGCGGTGACCGGCGTGGCCCTGCTGTTGATAGGCGACGACGGTCATCACGTGCTGCCGGGTTAACCTCATTCGCAGCGTTACGGATGAAAATCCAGACGAACTAGTCGCCGTACAAATCTGCGTGAGACTGGACCATCTTTGCGACTGTGAATTCATTCGCAATTCTCAATTTCGCAGCCTCACCAAGCTGATGTGCTGTTTCGGTTTCGTTTAGCAACGCGATCGTTTGGCGGGCAAAGTCAGCCGTGTCACCAAGCTTGACCAGCATCCCGGTTTCGTCGTCAACGACCAGATCGCGGTTGCCTGGGATGTCGCTGGCGACGACCGGTACGCCCGCCTGCATCGCTTCAATCACAGAATTACTTTGCCCTTCGTATTCGCTGCCGATCCAAAACGCATCGGCGTGCGGCAACAAGTCTGAAACATCATCGCGTTGGCCAGCAAACCGAACTCGCTCGGGCGTGGTGACGGCGTCGCGGTGACGCAGCAGTTCACCCGACTGAGGCCCATCGCCGACGATCACCAACGTCGTGTCTTCTCGGACGGTTCCCGTCAATTCGGCGGCCCAAATCAAATCGCGATAACGTTTTTGTGGCCACAGTCGTCCCACCGCCAAGATCAACTTTCGATCCGGGTCCACTTTCAGACGCGAAAACGCTTCGTCGCGATCGATCGAAGATGTCTTGCGCGGCGGGATCCCGTTGGGAATGATTCGGAACAGGTCGCGATCGATTCCGTATCCCGCATAGAAATCACGAACACCGGTGCTGTTGGTGGTGATCGCGTCGGTTCGCTTGGCCATTGCTCGGTCGATCATGAAATGGGCTGACGTTTTCCACGGATCAACACATCGTTCGCTGGCAAAGATTTTCGGAACGCCCGCCCAACGGGCCGCAGTGCGTCCAAAGCTGTTGGCGGCAAAAAGCCAGGTGTGGACGGCATCGGGTTTCAGCCGCACCAGTTCACGCCGCAATCGAAACAGTGCAGACGGATCAGCCTTGAAGCGTTTGCCGATCACAGTCACCGGGATACCAGCATCACGAAGGCTCTGGCTGCGCGGCCCATCATGGGTCAGCAACAACACATGCACATCGAACTGATCGCGAGGCAAATTTTCAGCGAGCAGGCAGAGTTGTTTTTCAGCGCCGCCACGATCCATCGTCGGAATGATCTGAACAATGCGTTTGGTCATGATGATGCCTCGTCCGTCGGCTCGCGTTTGGATCCTTTCTTACGCGAGATCGTTCGCTCGATGGCGTCGATATAGGCGTCGATGGTCGCCGTGATCGGCCGGCTTCGCAGCCAATGACGACGCAGCTTTGCGGCGCGGCCCTGATGGTCTGGCAAATTGTTCAACACGTGCGATACCGATTCGACATAGTTCGTTGGCGATGGATCTTTGATCCACTGGACCCAGTTCGATGGGCCATCCTGTTCAGAAGTGTCCACGACCGATCCTACCAAAACAGACCGAACCGATTCGGACTCGGCCGCAATAATTGGCAACTCACTAGAAACCGCCTTGGGTAAAAAGTGATCGAGACCCGAGTCGTCCGTTTGAAAGTAAAAATCAGCCGCTGCGTAGATTTCATCGGTATCGACAAAGGAACCGGGCATCGCGATCGACGCGCGAACTCCATCGGATTTCAGGTGCTCGTAAATCCAGTCGCGGTGTGGCCCATCACCAATGAACCAAACCGCCAAATTGGGGTGTTTGTCGATCATGCGATAAGTCGCGCGGACCAGATCTTGAATGCCACCCTGGCGAGTCATTGGGGCGTTGCAGATTGCGACGATTGAATCCGGATTCGTTCGCAAATCAGAGTTGGCGGCGGCCAGTGATTGCCGCGCACCTTCACGGTTCGAATCAGACGCGTTGGGGCCAGCCGAAAAACCGGGTTGAATGCGAACGATTCGGTCGGGTGAGTAACGATCGGTCAACAGCGCGCGATTGCAGGCCGCACTTTTCGCGATGACCGTATCTGCCATTTTCCCGATCGTTCCACAGCGCCGAGCGCCGCGAGTGGTCTTCCAGTATTCGCTGTCCGAGTGTTTTCCCCACCCCGAATAGCGCAGCATCGTCGCAGCCCCCGTCAATCGAGATGCCTCGATCGCGGCAATCGATTCTTCTCGGATCGCGTCGACCAAAACCAACTCATAGGCGTCACCTTGCGCCCGAATCCACTGAGTCAGATGGCGTGTGTATCGCCCGATCGACCAGTCGCTACGCGGCGGCGTTGCGGGCCGGTGAACGGGAATTTCTCGCAACCAATATTTCTCGGGCCACGAGGATGCGTAGCGAGGCGTACAGACCTCGACTGAGACATCACGGCGGTGCAGTCCACAGGCAAGCTGGAACAGAAACGCAGCCGAATCAACCGATCCATGTGGCCAGAAATGCCGACCGATCAACAACACTCGCCGCCGGTTCACGATTTTGCTTCCGCCGCCGTTTGCTCTATCTCGTCAGGTTCAAGGATCGCCAGATAAGTCAAGTTGCGATACATTTCCATAAAGTCCAACCCA
>JBAUHR010000463.1:0-1826 GCA_049680385.1 Rubripirellula sp.
ATCGCCGAAGTCCAACAACAAATCGCGAGCGTTCTGCCCGTCACCGCAAATTCCTTGTCAGCTCCGCCACCATTGCCGCCGTCATCAAGCGAACCCTCCTGCCCAAAATGCCACACCGCAATGGTCAGGCGCAAAGCCGCCAAGGGAGCACATGCCGGCAAACGCTTCTGGGCCTGCACCAACTACCCGAAGTGCCGCGAGATCATCGGGATTGATTGAGAACAGATTGGTACTGATCGTTCTTTGAATACGAGCAAGCAACCAGCGATCGCATCAAGTCGCTAGAATCTATGTCCGTTACATCAGACAGCAGCCCGCTGCAGATCCAGACTGCAATGAAATACTTGGAGCAGGACGTGCCTCCGGAAACTGGTATCGCCGAGATGCTACACGTTTCATTGTGGGGGGCACAGCATGCTGAAATGTCACTCGCCGATGCGGACAGAAGACTGCGAGACAATGCGGTCGTTGTCGATGACCTGCGATGCGTGCTTGAATACCGAGTGAAACACTCGCCATTGATCGCAAACCGAAATGCAACGGCGTTCGAGCCATTGGCCATTCACGCTGCGTACACGCGAGACGAAATCTTAGTGGCGCTAGGACACTGGAATTTCAGTGAACGGCCAAGCCAGCGTGAGGGTGTGTTGCATCTGAAGGACCGGAAACACGATGTGTTCTTTGTGACGCTGCAGAAAACCGAGGATGAATACTCGCCGACGACGATGTACGAGGACTATCTGATCTCACACGACCAATTTCATTGGCAGTCACAGAGCAACACATCCGAGCGATCACCGACGGGCCAGCGATACATTCGGCATCGCGAGATGGGCTACACGCCGTTGCTTTTCGTACGCGAGACGAAGAATCTTCCGTGCGGGATTTCGGCCCCATACCACTTCCTTGGACCGTGCCGTTGCTTGAGTCACTCAGGCAGTCGCCCTATCAGTATTATCTGGGAGCTTGAATATCCCGTTCCAACACGCCTGCTTCGCACGATGGCACGGCAGATTGCCGTCTAACGTTCACATGAGTCTTGCCTCAGCCGACTTCGCAGGTTTCTTTCGTGCAGCGGCCGGTGAGGCGGAGGCGGTTTTTGGCGAAGACTTGGTAGCCGAAGTTGAGGGCGTGCGAGATGCCGGGGAGGCGGGATGGCCAGACGAGCAGGCCGAGGCCGTCGGCGGAGTACAGTTGGCGGAAGACTTCGACGCCGATGATCCACTGGCCGTCGGGAAGTCGACCGTGGATTTCGTCCATGAATTGGGTAGGCGTCTTTTGGTAGTCAGCCGCGTTAAAGCCAGCAGACG
The DNA here is from genome assembly GCA_049680385.1 of Rubripirellula sp. GTDB lineage: Bacteria > Planctomycetota > Planctomycetia > Pirellulales > Pirellulaceae > Rubripirellula. The sequence continues at coordinate 1,311 of JBAUHR010000463.1, forward strand.
CGATGTCGGTGAACTGGATGCGGTCTTTGCGATCGAGCCATTTCAGCAGCTTGATTTCTCGCAGGCACAGTGGGCACTCGCCGTCGTAGAAGACTTCGACCGTGTGACTGGCGGTTGAGAGGTTGTTGCTCATGAATTACTTCAACCGGATCAGGACTTCGTTCCGACGCAGTGGGCCAGGCGTGAAGGGTGGATCGTAGGATGCGGATTCGACACCACTGGACTGATTTTCGGACGTTTGGGGCGAGTCGTCGGCAGTGAGGCCTTTCGATTCCATCCAGGTTCGTAGCTTGGTCTCGGATTCCTTGGCGAGCTTTTTGTTGAGCCGGCCGGAGAATCGAAGGACTGCGAATCGGCCGCCGGCCCGTTTGCGAACGTCGACGTCGGCACCGGTGGGCGATGGCACGCCCTCGCCGGCGACTTCCTTCGGCATCACGAATCCCATCTGGACTTCCGAATCCGCTTTGTCGTTTTCCATGAACACGGGCGTTGTCATGGAGATCTTCTGCTCAGACT
>JBAUHR010000464.1:0-1735 GCA_049680385.1 Rubripirellula sp.
AACTCAGCGGCGTCACTCTTAGCGTGATCTGTTCTGATAAAGAGATAGATGACAAACAAGACTGGGATCAAGAGAGACTGGACTGCTTCAAGCACGCGCGAACATTCGGTGTTCGTTTTGACTTCCCACTCGACTCGGATCGATTTCGAGCAAGAATATTGCTTGGATGCGACGACGAATCGTCTGCCCTGAAAGCCCTGTCTGCCCTTGAGACTCGCTATGCTGAAATGAGCCAAGAACTTAACATGGAGTTCGACGAAGACAATCTCGCGGGTGAGCCAATTGATCTGGTCGAATACGCTGCGATGGCAAAGGCTGTACAACAAATCGTTGACACGAAGCCGCGGCTAGTTCACTTGGCAGACGAACGCGTCAACGTCGTCCTTGACGTTGACATCAAGGCGTCGAATCAGCTTGCTGCCTATGCTTGGCTATTTTTCTTAGGACTAATGTAGATCGCCGCGCAATTGCTTTGAAAGGACGCTACCAAACTTGGCCCTTTTTAGGAAACGATACGATCACTGATCCTGAAGTGAAAACTAGGTTCAATGCATGGATGTTTCCAGAAGAAGTAAATCCTCATCTCCCGTGGGCGGGTTGAAAAGGCCAGCGAACCAGCCTCAGACAACTAAGCTTTGCGATCAAGAACCGGTTGCCTGTCGATTTTGATTAAGAACTCAAACCCCCGAACCGGCTGAACGCCATCGTTCGGCAGAAAGAACAAGAATCAAATGAATCATGGAAGATTTAAACTGTTGCCGTGTTGCCTATTGCTTGCGATTTTCGCATTCTGCTCCACGGCAACGGCGCAAGGCCTAATGCTCAAACTGCCCGCTGATGGAGCATGGTCGCGATTTCGCGTCACTCATCAGGGCGACGTCTCTTTTCTCCGCGACCTAAGTGAGCTCCCTGACACGTGGAAAGATCTGCTGGCAACAATTCCTGATTTTGCTCATTCTGAAGCTGAGCTGGTCATATCAAGCGTCGGATCAGAAGAGATCGAAGGAGAACAATTCCGCTGGATTGAACTCTTTTGGAAATCGACGCAAGAACCGAAGAAGGAGGGAGAAGATGTGGGAACGCTACTACGACTCCTGGTTGCTGAAAAGGTGCTGTCGGTTGGCGGTGATCCACTCGACAACGCGCGAGTTGTCATCGTGAAAGGTGGCTTTTCGGACAAAGAAGCTGGTGCGATTAAAAATGAGAGCCGCAGAAAATGGGAACTTCAGCGGTTTCGTCAGTTTTTCCCAAAGTACACACTCAGCGGCAAAGATTGGGCTCACGTTCGAGGTCAGGAAAAGAGTGACCATCAATCTTTGCCACATGAAAAGGCACATCGCTTCCGATTCAATTACCAGGGCAAAGGGCACGGAGGCGAACACGGGTCTGTGATACACCATGCAAATTACACTGTGATCGCAGACCCAACCACGCCTTTCGGTGTCAGACAAATCTGGGAGACCGATGGGGTGACGATTGAGGATTCAGGCCCTTACGATCCGACGGACAAGTTTTGTGATGGACCAGGCATAGTAATGCGAGGTAATTCGCAGATCGTTTTGATAGAGAGTGGAACGAAAGCCGTCTCTCGGTGGAAGGCAATTGCCGAACATTGAAGTGGACCCCAATATTCGGACCACGAGCGCGCTTCGCTTAGATAGAGAGTGCGAGGCGTTTTGAACGGCCGCTGCGGTACACTTCCGCAGGCGTTTGGCGATCGAGCGAACTGTGTTTT
>JBAUHR010000465.1:0-4230 GCA_049680385.1 Rubripirellula sp.
ATCTCACATGGAAAGCACGTGAATTCGGAGTCCACACAAGGTTCATCGAACTGGCGGGAGAGATCAATCGAGCAATGCCTTCGCACGTCGTTCTTCGATGTGCCGAGGCGTTGAACAAGCAAAAAAAATCTGTCAACGGCAGCAAGGTCCTGCTGATCGGCTTAGCGTACAAACCCAACGTTGATGACGATCGAGAGTCACCGTCGTACGAACTGATGGACCGTCTAACCGCACAGGGCGCTGTCGTCAGCTATCACGACCCGTACGTTCCTGTTATCCGTCCCTCACGGGAACACTCACATTGGGCGGGCACGCCTAGCACTGTGTGGGACAAAGAAACAATCCAAGACTTTGATCTCGTACTGATTTCGACTTGGCATGACTGCCTTGATGTTCAGGATTTGGTTCAATGGGCGACCTTTGTCGTTGATACTCGCAATGCAACCGCGAAACTGCCAACTGAAGTCCGCGATGCAAAAGTTATGAAAGCTTAATGGCGTTTTCTGGCTTTACTGTTTCGAAGCTAAGATTTGGCTGCTGCAATGCGGTTGCAGGCTTTTTAGGTTTTCTAGGTTGAGTATTGCGTCGCAAATGAAACCTCTGCAAAATTCGATTGTATGGATTTCTGCTGCAATCCTCGCAGTTCTGCCGACGGTGATTGCTGCTGATTTCGGAGGGATTCTTCGATGGACGCAATTTGTCGCATCGCTTGCGGTAGTGGGTGTGACAGCTCTTTCCTGTGTGGCAATGTTTGGCCGCGATAACTGCACACATCCTCGGCAACACGTTCTCCTAATTCCATTGCTAATCTGGTTGGCCTATGCATTTTTTCAAACAATTCCGTTACCTGGAAGTGTCGTTGAGTTTTTAAGTCCTGGGTCACACGAAGCTTATACACAATGGCTTCTCCCAATTCTGGATAGCAATCTCGAGCCCGACAAATTTCCTCTCTCGATTGCACCCTTTAGCAGTAGGCACGCAGCCGCGGTGCTTTCGCTTTTGGTTGCTATCGTATTTGCTTCGTCGATGGTGTTTCATGCTCGACAGCGTTTGATTGTCCTTCTAATCGCATTTGCGATGGGCGCTGCCATACAGTCGGCGTTCGGACTCTTACGTCTAGCCCTTCCGGAAACCGATTTTTTCGATGTTAGGTTGGATGAAGCGGTAGGTTCGTTTGGGACATTTATCAATCGCAACAATGCTGCTTTGTTTTTGAATCTGGGTTTCGGATGTAGCCTCGGCTTATTGGCATGGCGACTGATGGCATTGACTGGTCATGAAATTGATGGTGATCGCTTTACCATTGGCGAATTGAATTGTTTGATTGGTGATCGCGAATCGATGATCGCTATTGCAACGGCTATCGTATGTGGCGTTGGGTTAGTTACATGTGGATCACGTGGCGGCATCGTCGCGATGGGGAGTGGTTTGCTGCTTGCTTTTGGCTGGATTCGACAGCAACGTGGGTTGATGACTATTCCGATCGCTGCTGGGGCGATGGTTTTTGCCGCGGCGATTTTACTCGTTCCGCTTGACATGGGGTTGGAGAGTATTCGTCGTTTTGATTTTTCGAATTCTGGATCGGACACGCTCGCGAGCGGCGGGCGGTTTGTTCATTGGGCTGATGGCTGGCAAGCTTTCCTAGCCCACTTTCCCAGCGGCGCCGGATTGTCAAGCTATGCGTTTGCGTATTTGCCCTTTCAAAGTGGATCCTATGGATCTTGGGCACAGCATGCCGACAACCTTTGGCTTGAGATGATCGTTGAACAAGGTGTTGTTGGGGTTTTGCTTTCAATTTCGATTTTGGCATTGCTAGTTCGTTCGCTGAACCGTTTATCTCATTCTCCCGATCCCATCGATCAAGGGTTGCGAGTCACCGGGTGGTACGTGATCGGCGCTGTTGTAGCGTCTCAGTTTTTCGATTTTGGTTTAGTACTTCCCTGCAATCTATTTGCTGTTGGTGTATTGTTTCCTGCCATCATCACGCGCGAAGTTGCCAGCGGGTCGGAGCACAGGGTGGTTGTGTCTGGATCAAAAAAACATCCAACGACGATTGCCCCTCAGTCGCCATCGCTTGTGGCGAAGAAGAATGTAGCCTTCTTCCTTGGCCATCGTTTTCACCAACCCATCTTTGTTGTCACTGCAGTGGTTGTCTTCACTGCCTCAGTTGTCGCGAGCATGGAGTTGAGGCGGAATGCTGAAGTAGAGACTCTCGTTAAAACAACGCAGCATGGAATCCGTGCGATTCGATTTGATATGGAGGCACTGGCGGGATTAGAGTCTCGGCTAGTGGAGGCCTCAAACGACCATGCAGATCCAGAGCTACTTAGTGCGCTGGCTGACTTGAAGTATCGCAAAGGACGACTATCCGAGGCTTTAGCGAGAAAACCAGATTCGACGGAGGAGTTTTTGCGGCTTTACGATGAATCCAGCGCGATGAAGGCTGACTTGGAGCGACAAGTCCCCTCGCAAACGGAGAAGTACTATCAGGATGCACTTCGTCTTTATAGCCAGTCGCTGAAGCACTTGCCTCTCGATCCACGTGCTCGTGAAGGGCAACTGTACTTGGGTTGTGCAGGCCCAAATCCCACAGCAACGCTTGCATTGTTAGTGCAGCTTAAGAAATTGCATTCCAATAAACCAGAGGCAATGGTTCTGTTGGGGAAGTACGCAGCAAACCGTGGGCACAGCAAGCTTGCGGCTAGTTTTTGGCGCAGTGCTCTCGCCAAGAATGAATTTCTAACTGCCAAAGTTTTGCAAACGACATTGGAGTCGGGCGTTGTATCGGTCATCGATATTATGCCCGAGCGCCCGGAGCCGATTCGGATCGCTGCTCGCAAAATGCTCGATTCGTCAGGCAAAGAGCGAGACGCTTTTCTCGAGTTTGCAAAAGACGCAGTGCATTGCGATCGATGCAACAAACGACTGGAAAAATCTAAGTGTTTTTCACTTCGCGCTGATATTGCATATGCGTTGGGAAGTGTTGAAGAAGCGGTTGCAGATGACCGCCTCGCAATCGAACTTATGCCGACAGACATTGGTCTTCGTCTGAAACTCATCCATCGACTGCGTGCAGAACAGAAAACCAGCGAGGCGATCGCTGAGGCAAGAAAAGCAAAGCTGCTTTTTAGGGACGCGAAGCAATTTGACGTTCAAATCAATCAAATGCGACGCGAAGATACGCTGTTTCAATCTGAATTGTTAGAGACGAAAAAGTTACGTGACGTCGAATGACTGTATTTCAGTCGGCGATATTTGGTTCCTAATCCACGATTCCCATCACTGATCCTTGCTTAAATCAAAAACGCAAACACACAAATACCTGGTCACTGGCTGTGCTGGCTTTATTGCCTCGCGTGTCGCTTTCTTGTTACTAGAAAGTGGGCATGAAGTCATTGGCGTGGACAATCTGAACGATTACTACGACGTATCTCTCAAACAGCACCGTTTAGACGTCTTGACTCAGTTTGATCGCTTCGAGTTTTGCCATCTAGATATCGAGGACCGAAGTGCGGTTGACAATCTCTTTGATTTGCATCAGTTCGATGCGGTACTGAATCTCGCTGCCCGCGCGGGAGTTCGTTACAGTATGGAAAATCCTCATGTTTATATGACAACCAATGCAATGGGCAGCCTCAACCTTTTGGAGGCTATGCGAGCGAAGGAAGTGACGAAGTATGTGTTGGCGTCAACGTCGTCCCTGTACGCCGGGCAACCGATGCCGTTTGATGAATCCCTTCCGGTCAATACGCCCATCTCTCCGTATGCAGCATCAAAAAAATCTGCCGAAGCGATGAGCTATGCGTACCACTATTTGTATGGAATTGACGTTTCGATATGTCGTTACTTTACGGTGTACGGGCCAGCTGGCCGACCCGACATGTGCATTTTTCGTTTTATCAAATGGATCGACGAGGGCACTCCGATCGAACTGTTTGGTGACGGCGAACAGTCACGCGACTTTACTTATGTCGATGACATTGCACTCGGTACAATCGCCGCGTTGAGTCCGGTGCAATTTGAAGTCTTCAATCTTGGAGGCGGTGGCGAGCCAGTCTCCTTAAACACGGTGATCGGCAAACTTGAGACGCTGCTGGGAAAGAAGGCGATCATTTCGCGACTTCCGACATTCAAAGCTGATCTATTAACGACCCAAGCGAACATCACGAAAGCAAATCGAATGCTCGGGTGGCAACCGAAGACAATGCTTGATGATGGACTGCGAGAATG
>JBAUHR010000466.1:0-4977 GCA_049680385.1 Rubripirellula sp.
CGGTTGAGTACTGCATGGTTAGGTTCCGAGGAAAACGTTAGCGGTGGATGGAGATCGTAGGAAAACGCCGCGCGGGAATACGCCCGTCCGTCGCTCGCTCTGCGTAAACGAGCCAGACGCTGTGTCATCATCGTCGGTAAAGTCGACGATCGCCGTCACCAACACACTAGCCGTCGACGAAAGCACGTCATCGGATTCAGTTGACGCGACATTACCGGCATTATTGAAGTTCGCAGCGGTTGACGAAAGCGTGTCATCGGATTCGGCACCTGACAGCGACGCGGTCACACGAGTAACCGATGACGCAATCAACGTGTCATTGTCATCGGTGGCGTCCACCGTCCCGGATGGATTGAAATTACTGGCGACGATCGCAACAACATCATCATCGTCGTCGGTGTTGACGACGCCAGACACCAACACCGACGCCGACAAGCCAGCCGTGTCATCAGCATCGCTCGTCTGCAGCTCGGCCATCACCGCCGGCGACGCTGACGCGGCCAACTGGTCGTCACCATCAACGACGATCAGCGAAGCGCGAACGGCAGTTGTCGCGGCTGATGCCAGGGTGTCGTTGCCATCGGTGGTTGCCAGATCCGCATCTACCCCAGATCCACCGGTTGTGTAGTCAATGACAATCGTTGGTGGAGTGCCGTCGCCAAGTCCGTCGAAAAAATGACCAGCTTGCGGACCGATCTGACTTTGGTACGTCCCCTTTTTGATGCTGACAAGGAAGTAGGTATCTAGATTGCCGACTGAAATTGCGGTCGCGAACTGCGACGTCAAGTCAAAGGTATAGTCGTCTACCGTCGCAGGGATCAGAGTTGATGTTCCCGGCGAGGTATACGATTGACTGTGAAATTTAAGTGCGGTCGCAGTTTGCGGCGCCGTGTTAAGGTTTTGCGACGCGAGGTTGCTGTCATTCGCAACGATCGCGATTAGTCCTTGGTGTTGCCCATCGATCGCATTGCTTTGTCCTCGCAGGTGAAGCGTGACCGAGTTGATCGTATGACCAGCGGATTCAGACGGCATCGGAAACTGAAGCACGGCAGACGATTCAGCGTAGTCATATCCGGCAACAATTTTCCCCGACGTGAATTCTTGGTTTGTCCCCATCCCATTCCAGCGAAGTCCACGCTGTGCTGACAGATCGAGAGTTTCAGTGGCCATGATTTTCGCCGGTTACTCGCTGGAAGTTTGCTTGGCAACAGTCTGCACACGGTAGCAGTCGTCGTCGTTTCGGACCTTAGTGATTTGCTCGCCGTCGTCGCCGTCGCGGACTTCGACCGACCAATCCAGCGCACCTTGCGTCAGTGTCGACGTGACCGACTTGGGCAACTCAAACCGCAACAACCATTTGTCGTCGGAAGCGTCCGACACCACACCAACCACGCTGAACCGACCCGCGTAATTCGAAGACGCACCAAATCGACAAACCGCATTGCCAACCGCAATCCCTGGAACCGCATCAATCGTCCAGTCAAAGGATCGCCCGTTCGCCGCCAAGTAATCGTCACCAATCACAATCGGCCCACTGATCACACCCGACTCCGCAACAGGTGCCGATACCGTCGCCGAGCCAGTGCCGATCAGCCCTGTCTTGCCTTCGATGCGGTCTAGTTGCTCGGCTTGATCTTCCGTCAAACCCGCACTGGTCACATTAGCCAGTACGGACCGCTCCCAGTAAAATGTGCCAGCCTCGTCGAACAAGTCCCACGAAATCAGTAGTTCGCCGTTTTGGAAAAAGTCAAAAGCACCGATTAACGCTTCGGGGATTTCGATCGTAGCCGAGTTGCCTAGCGTGCCGAGTTTCGTCGGCGTGTAGCCAGCGTCATTGGGCGTGCCTGTACCACCGCGCGACTCGGCAAATACTTTGTCGGTCAGATTGACGAATGGGATTTCGATGGTTGTTGTTGCCATTACGGGTAGAAATTCCAGCTTGAAGGATCTTGGCAGTACGTGTCGCACTCGGCGAGCGTATTTGGCGGGACTGGCCAGCGACTTGGTTGACCTGCTTTGACTGTGTTGTCGGACCAGTCGTAGTATTCTTGGACTCCAGCATTGCCGACGACTGGGGTTGTCCCGTCAGCAAACATCAATGTCGATGCCGGGTTGAGCCGAAAATCACCATCGAGCAAGCCAGCAAGCCCATACAAGAACAAAGCGTTCGCACCGGCAGCATTTAATTCGATGCTGTTGAGATCCTGCCCCGATTCAGATCGCCACTCCGTGAGTGATCCAGCGGTGCCACTTCCAGGGGTCTGCCACCAGTAGTCATAGTTTCCAGTGACGTTGATGAAAACGTTGAAGTCCGATGCGACGTTGGAACCAATGACGCCCCACACTGCCGAACCAGTCTTATCCATCACGAAGATGTTGTTTTTAAGTTGATTGCCAACCGTGTTGGCAGCAAACGTCACAAAGCCTGCGTTACCTTGACTCAGGATTGTGTTGTGATGCACGTTATAAATCGACGCGACATTGAGTCCAAGTGCGGAACCACCAGTGACCGTAACAGGCTCGACTACACCATTGTGTGCAATTTCAACCGTGCCGCCAGTTGTCGCTCCAGCGGATGGATGCAGTATCGAGCTGCGTGACCCTGTCGACGCACCCGCTCGAATCATGTTTCGGTTGCAAGTCGCGACGGTTGAACTGGCACTGATTGAGATCGAGGTTGTCACGTCATCGAAAAATGAGTCGGTGACTTCGTGTGTCGTGAGCACACCACTAATTCCGCCGCCACGAACCGAAGCAAAACGCTTCACTGTCCCTTTCGAATGATGGCCGGGACTACCAGACGATCCGTGATTGTAGACCGCCGATGCAATTTTTCGTCCAACCGGAGCGATGCACATCGAGTTGATCAGCGAGAACGTAAGGCCACTAGCATCTGGTTGATAAAACGTAAACGGAATCAGTCCACCATCTGGCAAGATGCCTCGTCCAATCTCCGCATCAAAACAGATAGTGTCGGTGACAGTGCCACTCTTGATAATCAGATTGTGTTTGCCACCTTTGGACGCAAGGCAGCGATTAATGACCATGTCACGTCCACCCGTCAGCGGACCATACGCACTCATGCCACGCGTGCAATGGATGCCAGTGACAGTCGCACCGTTGATCGCCGTGCCTTCAAATCCTGTCGATCGCTTCGATGCTTCGTAAACCGACGCATCAGAGATCGGATTCGTTGAACCTAATGGATGAACATAGGCAAGCGATGCAGTAGCGAGCGCATTTGGTTGCGGCAAATAGAACGTGCCCGGCGTGGCAGCCACGTCAGCGACAGATAGCTTTCGGAGCAACCAATCACCATCTTGCCACATCATGTAAGTGTCGCCGCTGACGTAGACGCCACTGGGATCGCGTGACAATGTCACTTCGTAGGTGACGCCCCCTGCGTCGACGTGTGCAGACGCAGCAAACGTCGCTTTGTCGATGACATCGGCACCGTCAAGCAACGGCAAACCGCCACTTGTGCCGTGTGGTAAGTAAGTGCCGTTGGCCTGCCCTGTCAACATTTCCAGCCAATTGCTGTCTCTCACCAGATACAGATCGTCGTCAACGCCAAGGATCGATTCGGCCTGTGCGATTGTTCCAACCGCGAGTGGCGGTGACGTGCCCGCATTGCTGTCTGATCCGCTAATCGAGTCGGCATAGATACCAGGCAGATAGCCAGCAAAAAAACGCTCAATGCCATTGTCTAACCACGGACCACCAGCAAGCGGTTGCGAATCCGGTAGTCCAGCCAAATACGCGATCCGCAGCCTGGCGTATGCGGCTGCGCTGAGCGTGGTAGTGGGGCCGGTGGACGATGGAGCGTCAGCCATTTATCAGATCCGCGATAGGTGCGATTGGAGTGTACTGGTTTAGGAGAACAGTGCGGGTTTGGTTACTCGCAGAACGCGAACGGTTATCCCGCGTTCTTGCCGTTTAAGAATCAAATCCTGAGCCTCAAACTTGTCTTCAAAAAATCGGTGCTGCTTTAGGTTTTCAAACCATGACACTCGGATAACTGTCTTTTCGGCCATCACTCACCCGCGTTAGTTACTCGTGCCCAGTGTTGCTTCAGTCATCTTGTTCGCGTTCGCGTTCGCGATCTCGCTTGGCTTCAAGGATCATTGCCAAGAAATTCGGGTCTGATTCTTCAACCGAAAATCTCGCGACCTTTCTTTTGAGTTCATTGTGTTCCTGCTGTAGCTTTAATTTCTGGTCCCGTACCTGCACAAATCGGTTCGCCCATTTCTCTGCGTGGCTTTCCATCTTCGCGATCTTCACCGCCTGAACAGTCAGGGCACCTATCAGTATGCAAATCATCAATAGCGATGATACGAGAGCGATAATTTCACTTGGACCCATCTGTTTTCCGTCTCTGCTGTTAGTGTCTCGCACCCGCGTTAGTCAGTCCGGCTAACGCGGGTTGTCCGTTTATTCGTTCGACCATTGCACTAGCAAAAAGGCTCGTTGCGCGTCGCCTATTGATTTGCGTTTGCTTCGGTCGGTGCGAGAGTGATCGAGCAGGCTTAGTCGTGTGATCGGTAGGTACCGAGCATCGCCGGCTAGGTTCATCAGTCCCGGATTCTCGGCGGTGCCGTTGCAGATTTGACCGATCAGATTCTCGAAATCTCGGTCGGCTTCGTTGCTTTCCAAACCCGTTGGCGTGTTGCGTTCGATGTGGATGATCAATTCGCCAACTGCCGACACGCATGCGCCGCCTCGGGCGGTGTCGCGTTTCCACTGGATTCCGTCGTCAGTCGTCCAGATTCTTGCGAAGGGACGTTGGGCGACCAACTCGTCAAGCGTGTGCGGTTCGCCGTCGGCTTTTTCGGGCAACGCGTTGTGATGGATCGTGGCCCCGGTCAATGAAGACCAGGCCGCGGTGGCGGCAAGTGTGATTTCTAGCCGATCGGCAATCAGTGAGATCGGGCCGGCGGCGGCTGGCATGGCCATCGTGTTAGCTCCATCCGTCGCTGC
>JBAUHR010000467.1:0-6820 GCA_049680385.1 Rubripirellula sp.
CCACAGAACGTACCAGCTAAACGAAATTTTGGGTGGTTAGCAGCCGTGCTGGTGACCGTTTTGCTTGTCGGCAGCTTACTGTTTGCCGTCATTCGATTTGGTGGCCAAACGATGTCGACCCTTGCCACCAGCCGAGAACAAACGGCATCGATTCGGAACTTGGAAAAAATCGCAGCCGCTATGTCGGCGTATGCGGCGGACCACGGAACTTATCCGCCACCGATGATTCGCGACGCAAAGCAAAAACCAATGCATTCCTGGCGAGTGCTGCTGTTGCCCTACTTGGGCGAAGACGAACTGTACAATCGATTCAATTTGCAACTGGCATGGGACCACCCGGCCAACCAGAACGCCGCCGGTTTTGGAATGCCAAAGGTGTATCAACACCCGGCGGCAAACATGAATGGCATCTACGGGCAATCGAGTTATTTCCTAGTGACTGGCCCGGGAACTCTATTTCCAGCTCGTGGTGCGCTAGGGCCATCTGACAGTACCGACGATCCCTCGCAAACGATCCTGATCACCGAAGCGGTTTTTAATTCGCCTACATCACTTTGGACGGAACCAATCGACCTCGACATCACTCGGATGCAAGGCAACGTCGGCAGCGGCTTTGGAAATGAACCGGGCGGTCTGACGTCCGGCGGCGCCGCAATCGTAACGACAGACGGACGCGGCCACTTCATCCCGGACACGATCGACCCGGCAATCTTCCGGGCCTTAGTGACGCCGCAAGGCGGCGAAAGATTGGCAGATGACCTGCTTGATTGAGCAAGATCAACCAATACGAGCCTCAAAATTAAGCGAGTGAACCACGGGCTCTTGCCATGCCCCGACGGTCCCGAGCGAGTGAAACGCTGGCCGTTCATTCGCTTGCGTTTCGGGCTTGTATAAAAAGCCCCGAGACCGCCGAAAGTCTTGACGACTTTCGCTACGAGAACTTCTCGGTGACCGCCTTACGATAAGAATCCAATTGGATAGGACGAGCCAGCACCAAAGAAATTCCGAATGTTGGGCAGGATATGTTCCATGTTGTTGTCGTTAGCAACGCCGTACCACATCGCCAACTCGGCGGCCATTTGGTCAACCGCCGTCGTTGGCAGCAGGCGTCCACGCCCCAAGTCCAAGGCATTGCCTGCCGCGAGCGACAACGGATAATCACCATGAATTCGGCCACCGGTAACCGGACCGCCCATGATGATCTGATTTCCACCCCATGCGTGGTCACTGCCCTTCCCGTTGCTGCTAAGCGTCCGACCAAAATCACTCGCCGTGAACGTGACCACATCGTTCGTCATGTTCAAGCCGTCGATTGAATCTTGGAAACTCTTCAAAGCCTGACTGACCGTTGCCAGGTTATCATTCTGGGCGTCAATCAAATTATCGTGATTGTCCCATCCCCCGACGCCAACAAAGAAGATTTGGCGTGACTGCCCGATGGCTTCGTGGGCACCAATCGACTTAGCGATCATCCGCAATTGGCTCTGCAATCGAGACGGCGTCGTTGGATAAAACTGGTCAACGGCGGTAACTTCATCAACAGCCTCATTGAACGAGATCGCAGCATCCAAAGCCGTGCGATTCATCTTGGCAAACGTCTTTTCCATCAAATTGGCGTAGGACCGTGAAAGCACATCGTCCGTCAACGTCGTAAAGATTTTTGCTTGGGTCCAAGTGGGGCCGTACCATCCAACCTCTTGCGCACCGTTGCTGGTGACCACATAGGGAACCACCGAACCGCCGGTCTGCAGCAGGTTGACTGAGTCCAGCGACATGTTCATCGAGATCGCAGGATTCGTATTGACCGTATCCGTGATCATGTCAGCCATTCGGCCCGCCCACCCCGTCACCTGTGAACGCGACTGAGGGACCGAAGTCATCCAGTGCTGTTGCAGATCCGAGTGCGAGAACAAACCAAGCGGAAGATTCGCTCGCGTCTGGTACTGAGCCATGGTGGTCGGCTCGACCAAGCTGCCAACGTTCGCAAGAAAGGTTGCCTTTCCTGCATCGAACAACGTTTTGACTTCAGGCATGGACGGGTGAATACCGAACTGGCGCCCAGATGCCGAATCTGTGATTGCAGTCGCAGCGAGTTCTGATGCTGGAATCCCAAGCGCACCGTTGCCAGCGGTGTAGTCACCACCACGAGCGGCCAAATAATCGGCATGTTCTGTCGAGCTTAACGGCGTCAGCATGTTGAACGAATCGTTTCCGCCAAACAAGAAAACGCAAACGAGCGCTTTGTATCCGGACAGCCCCGATGTTTGCGCAACTGCGGTGTTAGTCGCCGACAAATTCAACATTGTCGAAAGCAGTGAAGTGTTGGTCAGCGCCGCACAGCCACCGGCCATTTTCAGGATATCGCGACGCGAGGTTTCTTTAGCAATTCTATGTGAGCGTTTCATTGCAAGGACTCAAGTGATAAGTAGTCGGTTGGATTAGGTAACAATCAGGAACAGAACGCTATTCTTCGATCGCAGCAAACGGCGAGGTCAGCACCGAAATCAAGGTCGACAAAACGCGAAAATCACCAGCTCGCGTTTCCCACGCTGGCGTACCATTGGTATTTCCGATCATCCAATCGGTTTCTTTCAAAACGACATAAGCAATCTCGTCCTTGAACTCTTGCGGCATCGTCCCCGAGCAAAACAGCAAGTCATACTTGTCAATCAAGGTGACCAGGTTACTTTCGGCTGCTTCGGAACGCTGAATGGCCTCCCAAGCCTGATCGGCCAAATTGCCCTGGTTAGTAAGGTTGTCTTCGTTCACCAGCGCACGATCGGCATCCAAGTTAAATGTCAGATTGCATTCCATGCTGTAAACAGTGCCGTTGCTTGCAGTGAACCTTCCCCCGCCACGATTCAGATCGCTGATGTAGCGATTCACTAAGCGGTTGGCCGTAACTGCGGTCATCTGCTGGAACTCTGGGGCCACCAAATTTCCATTCGGAATTCGTCGCGATGGCTGGAACCCGATCAAGTCACCCGGCGGTTGGAAGCCTGGCAAGAAAAAACTAAAGACGCTTGGCGACTTGTAGGGTTCTTGCGTCCAGTCATAGTCACGCGGCGTTACCATCGCGTAACCGTTGGCATAGTCGCTGGTCGCTTCCAAACCACGCAGCAGTGACGTGTAACGAATCACGGGCTCACGCAAACGCGAATACTCAGTACCACGAGTGGCAACACTAACTCGATCTGGACTTCGCATCACTCGGACGCGAACCGAACGCCAAGCTTCTGGATCGACCAAAATCGCTTTAACAACCGCCTTCAAATCGCCTTTGACGCCCTGGCCGTTGTTGTCAAACTTCCGAGCGACTCGGCGGATGTAAGCTCGCGATGGATTGCTTTTGACCAGTCGCTGGATCAACCGGTACGAAATGAACGGTGCGACGTTGCTGTGATCAAACAAGTCGTCCAGTGCCGCGGAAATGTCCGCATCACCGTCGTCGATATCGACCACTTGCCCGCTAACCAATGTCTTGGGTTCTGTGTCGTGCTCGTGCTGAGCCATTTCCATCGGGTACAGAAAGTCGTTGCCCGAATAGAAGAACCGGCTATTGGTGCTGGTGTCGCTCGGTTTGAACGTTAGGCCTGTGAACACGCGAGCCAGTTCTTTAATCGTTTCATTTGTGTACGTCGGAATCAATTCGCCGCTGAGCGTGGTCTTCAATCGACCGTCGTTGTAAAGCTCGTACAGGCCGATCGAAAACAATTGCATGACTTCGCGAGCATAATTTTCGTCGGGATATCGAACACCGTTCGTTTTACGATTTCGCATGTGGCTGAGGTAAACACCCATGACCGGGTGGTAAGTCACATCCTGAAGCAGGTCACGGTAATTTCCAAACGCACCGTTGACCAACAAGTCGTAGTAATTCGTGACACCGACCCAGCGTCCGACACCCGAAAGGTTGCCCAGGCCGCGGTCGTTGAACCCCGCCCCATCTTCACTGGTGACCAGAATTTGGCTAAGCGCCCAGGCGACTCGCTGGCGCAATTGGTCGTCGGCCTGCAACGATGCCGTCCACCAAGCGTGATGGCGAAAACGTTGGATCCAAACACTTTCTTGATCGGACGTGAATCCGTCATTGGCGATCATGTTCATCATCAACGGTTGGTGCTCAGTCGCTGGCAATTCGAACTGTGCATCGATCCATTCTTCGCATGCGCGTCGAACACCGATTTGGTTGATTCGGCCCGCCAACGAATCAATGTCGGCCATCGTGGGCCCGAACGTCGCACGGTTAAGAAACTGCGCGGCAAAGACCTTACTCTTCATCAATTTGGCGGCACTGGGGCTGTCGACTTCAAAAGTCCCCGCCGATGCCACCGAAGAAGAAAGTGCAAGCAGACAGAGGACGGCCAGCCCTCGAGAGATCAGCGTTTGGAAACTGAACATCACCATCACCTTAGTTTGGACGCACGCAAGTGCCGAAAAGGGGTATTCCTACAATGCTGTAGCCGGGTCGATCACGCCATCGAATGGAATCATTTGTGGTACAGCCGAGTAGCAAAAGAGGAGGGTCGACGGGGTTATAAGTCCGGTCAACTTCCCGCTAGCGTACTGCTATGTTTTCGCCACGTCAAATGAACAATCCGCGGGTAATTCATAGAACCGTCGAACAACGCCCATCACCACCCCCCAAGCGAGCGAGCCCTGCAGCCCCTTGTCGCTGACCGGACAACCGTCCGGCAAGATGCCGTTAAAACGACGGTTGAGACGCTAGATCATTTCGAACGAAAGGACTTCGAAACGGCGTAACCTCAGAAGACTGAGGTTGAGAGACGAGTTTAGCCGCAAGCCCATAGCAGCCCGTGTCAACTCAACTTTCGGGTCGGCAAATCGAAGTAGGGCCGGTTCCCACCCGCCAATCCGTTGATTCGAGCGGCCGGTGAGAACCGGCCCTACCTGAACCAAGCTGACACAGTCAACTAGTAGGCGCGTGGCTTGACGGTGCCCTGCACTCGCGATGGCAAACCTTGAATTCGCAAGAATCCTTCGGCGTCGTCCTGATTGTACGAACCGCCGCCTTCCATCGTGGCGATTTCGGCATCGTACAGGCTATTCGGGCTGGTTCGCGACTCAACGCTGATGTTGCCCTTGTACAACTTCAATGTTACGTCACCGGTGACTGGCTTTTGAGCCTCGTTGATAAAGGCCAATAAGGCGTCCATTTTGGGCGTGTACCAGAATCCGTAGTAAACCATTTCGGCAACTTCCGGCGCCATGCGATCTCGCATGTGCATCAGATCGCGATCCATCGTCAACTGTTCGACGTTCATCAGCGCGTTGTACAGAATCGTCATTCCGGGCGACTCGTACACACCACGACTCTTCATGCCGACGAAACGGTTCTCGACCATATCGATACGGCCGACGCCATTCCGACCACCGATCGTGTTGAGCCCCTCGACCATCTCGAGCGGCGAAACCTTTTTGCCGTTCAGTGTCGTTGGTACACCCGAAACGAATCCGATCGAAACGGTCTCGGACTTATCCGGTGCTTCTTGCGGGCTGACGCCCATACCGAAATCGACCAACTCGACACCGTTGATATCCAGTTCTTCCAACTGACCTGCTTCGTAGCTAATGTGCAGCACGTTCTCGTCGCTGCTGTAAGGCTTGCTGGTCGACGCTTTGACAGGAATGTTTTTGTCTTTGCAATACGCGATCAACTCGGTCCGACCGGGGAACGCTTCGCGAAATTCTTTGATCCGCCAAGGAGCGATCATTTCGACCTTGGGATCCAACGCTTCGGCAGCCAACTGGAAACGGCACTGGTCATTGCCCTTGCCCGTTGCTCCGTGAGCGTACGCGGTCGCGCCGACTTCGCGAGCAACTTGCAAACAAATCTTGCTGATCAGCGGACGAGCGATCGACGTGCCGAGCAAGTAAATCTGCTCGTACTTCGCTTGCCACGCTAGAACAGGGAAAGCAAAGTCACGGCACAGTTCTTCGCGAACGTCGATGGCACGGTACGATGCGGCACCGCCGTCTTCGGCCTTCTTCTTGATCGCGGCACGGTCTTCACAGGGTTGCCCCAAGTCGACGTAGACGGCGTGAACTTCGTAGCCTTGATCTTGAAGCCAGCCGAGAATCACGGAAGTATCCAAGCCGCCGGAGTAAGCCAGTACACACTTTTTCATTACGATGATGTCCGCAAAAACTGTTAGAAGACGAAGTTGACCATGGAAGCCGTAGAGATGAATTTTGTAACCTTTCGCGAGCGTTTCGCCCATGCCTGAGCAAAACAGAATCCCCCCTGCCCTGCTCGACCTGCTTTCCGAGGTCATCGCGGGCCGCGCCACAATGACCGATCTGGTTGCCCAAATCGGCTTGGTAGCAGCATCGGAAACGGCGATTGAAGGCATGGCGGAAATCGACGGAGCGACCGTGGACCTAGGCCGCAAGGCCCGCTGTGGATTCGGCGAAGTGATCTACGGGCCCGGAAAACCCACTGACCTGATCCTAAGGCTGATCGAAACGCAGTTAGACGCCGGACAAGACTCGCTTGTCACGCGGATCGATCCGCAAACCGCGACGGATGCGACGAAGCGATTCTCACACGCTCGCCACAATCCGGTCGCCCGGACCCTTCGCGTCAGCCGTGACCCGATCGTGTCCGGTCAACCGTCATCGCCCGGCGACCTGCACGTCGCTGTCGTGACCGCGGGCAGCACCGATGCACCGGTCGCCGAAGAAGCGATCGAGACGATTGAGTGGATGGGAGTTCCCGTTTCGCGGTTTGACGACATCGGTGTGGCTGGCCCCCAGCGGCTGATCGCGGCGGTACCCAAACTTCGCGAAGCCTCAGCCG
>JBAUHR010000468.1:0-38958 GCA_049680385.1 Rubripirellula sp.
GCCCTACAGGTTCTCGTTCGAAACCTTCGACACAATGCCGACGTGGAACCTTCGTGCACCGATTCCGCCCAGTGTCTCTCGCATCTCGGTCGACTTCGACATTCCCGATGACCTCGAAATCGGTTGGGTCGAACCAATCGAAGCGGACGCGATCCGGCGGTCTCGTGGGCTGGCAGTGCTGACAAGCACCGACAACGAAGATGTATCGCTAGGGATCCGTTTCGACATTCGCTGCAACCGCAAACTTGAGTGCCGTCTTCGCTTCGCCGGCCGACTTGATTCGTCGATGCCTTGGAACATGGTGTCAAACGCGGGCGTCGAAGCTTTCGCCAATCAACTGGCCTACCAAGCAGGTCTGGTCAGCAACGAGGCCCAGCGACTGTCCGCCGTCTACGAAATCGCTCGCACCAGCACGGGCCGCCGAGTGATCAAAATCAAACAGAGCCGCAACGACGCACTGGCCGAAGAAATCCGAACCGCAGCCAAACGAGTCGCCCAACTGCAATCGTTGATGGCAACCATCGAATCCACGGCAACTCTGCGAGTGAAAGTTTGGGTCGATTGGCCCGATACGGAACAAACAATCCTAACGATGGAAACCAAATAACACCGCCGCGCCCAACCGTAAAACAGGCTGCCAGCCTGTTGAATAGACTCCCAACCGCTTTCAAACCCAACAATCCAAGACCTGTCAAACTGCCACGGTAAAAACAGGCTAGCAGCCTGTGCTACGCCTGCCCCACCAATTCGTCAAAGCAGTGCAGCTCGAACGTTGGTTTCACTTTTTCGCTTGGTGCAATCGCGACCGCACCAATGAAACCTGGACGCGGCGTGATCGAAAAGAACTGCCACACTCGTTCGCTTTCAAGTTTTGGATTGAGCATCCGAATGCTGGGGCAATCCGAATCGATCTGATCAAAAGCAAAATCCGCTAGCGGTGTCTGCAGCCCCGTTCCGATGGCTTTGATGAACGCTTCCTTCAATGTCCACACACGCAAGAACGCCATCCGTCGCTCCTCGTCGCCGCGATGCGAATGAACGTACTCAACCTCAGGCGTCGAAAAATACCGATCGGCCAGCGCTGGATCCGTTCGCCGGTTCAGCCGTTCAACATCAACCCCCACAAGCGTGTCCGAGTGCTCGCCGACACCGCACATCACCAAGCCGTCCGTGTGGGCAACATTGAACGGACGCCGGGCCGCGATGGGCTCGATCACAAACGGCTTGCCATACGTTTCGACGTCAAACCGTATCGACTCGGGTGTCGTGTCACCAGCGCCCAACAATCGACGAGCCATCCCACGACCGATCACATGCTGATTGCGACTGGTTGGTTGCCGAAACAATGCCGCACGTTCGCGTTCAGAATCGTCCAACCAGTTTTCGCAACACTGCTCGATCCGTCCAGCGGGCCCCGACGAGCTTGTCGCGTGCCACACTCGCACAGTCTCGGCGCCGATGGTTTCGTTCATTGGGGTCAGTGAAGTCATGATCCATTCCAGCATAGCGGGACCAATCGATACAATCGACGCCATTGACGATGCCGGTTCAATACGAGTTCCTTTAACCCGACTCAACGTTGACCAGATACTCAACCGATCGTTGGGGTATGTACTGGATTCTACCCCTCGCCGTCACCCCTCTTGCCATCGCTGACGTGCAGCGATCACAGTTCCTGGCTGTGGCCGGGTTTGTGATGCTCGGTTGGGTATTGGCTCGTCGCACGCTTAAGATGCGAAAACGGGTGAACGCGGATACTCGTGCCGCCAATAAAGAACTGGCTAAGATCCGCACCGCCAAGGATCCTGTGCTGCCGCTTTCGGATGCCCCCCCTGAAACCCAGCGGTGGCAGGTCGCGCTGTTCGACACCCAACGAGAACTAAAAGCCGAACTCGACACTCGAATTGTCATCGTCCAGTCTTTACTGCGGCAAGTTGACGCCAAGATCCAACGACTTAGCGAACTTCAACGGACCGCCGAGCCAAGCCCAACTGCAAACCCAGTCGGCGACCGACGCGCCGAGGTCGAGGCCCTGGTGATGAAAGGCCACACCGCCGAAGAAATCGCCACCACCATTGGCCTGCCTCTTGGCGACGTCGAACTGACGATTGCGACCACTCGTGTCGGCTGATCGAGCCATCGCCATCGCCATCGATCAATAGTCTAGCGACTCTGCCTTCCGCTTCCCCCACCTGCATCGTTACACTTCACCGCATGGAAGTGATCACCTTGCAATCAGGAAGTAGCGGCAACTGCGTCTTCGTCGAAGCCGACGGAGTTCAGTTGCTTTTTGACGCCGGCATCAGCGCCCGCCAAGCCGAGATTCGGCTGGCTGAACATGGCCGCGACATCCGCGATGTTGACGCGCTGGTGATCTCGCACGACCATCGTGACCACACGACTAGCATGGGCACGTTCCACCGCAAGTTTGGACTGCCGGTTTACATCACTGAAAAAACGTTCCAGGAAGTTCGTCGCCGGATCAAAATTGGACACATTTGCGATGTCCGTCACTTCACCGCTGGCGAAACGATCAACTTTGGTCCGGTATCGGTGGAAACTCTCTCGACGCCGCACGACGCAGCCGACGGCGTGGTCTTTGTCGTCCAAGATTCGAAGCACCGATTCGGATTGCTTACCGATCTTGGTCACGCCTTCGAAGGACTGGCCGAGACGATTGCGACGCTCGACGCCGTCTTGATCGAAAGCAACTATGATCCCGATATGCTGGACCGAGGCCCCTATCCCGAATTTCTAAAGCACCGCATTCGCGGCCCCAAGGGACACCTATCCAACGTGGACTGCGCGATGCTCTTGAAACAAGCCCTTCCCCAGCGTCTGCGATGGGCGTGCCTCGGCCACTTGTCGGAAAAGAACAACGATCCCGAAGTCGCCATGCGAACGCATCACGAAATTTTGGGCGCAAGCTTCCCCCTACGTTGCGCCGACCGCCAAGCCGTTTCCGGCGCTATGATGATTGACGAATCAGTCAACCAGTGACACAAACTCGTGCCACTCGGCCCCATCGGGCAACTTGCGGTCGGCAGAAAACTCGAGATGCAAAATTCGGCGATGACGAGTCGTGCCCGGCACCGACGATCCGCTGCTGTGACTGATCAACGGTCTCATGGCAAGCACACCGCCAACCGACGCATGGATCGTGACCGCCGCTCCGGCGCCTTCACCTTCGCTTGTCGTTGAAACATGCGACCGCGGAATCACCTTCAGCGGTCCGTTGTCGTCGGTCACTTCGTCCAAATGCAATCGCAGTGTCAGCATCCGGCCAAGCACAGCGTCGCAGGCCACCAAATGTGGCACTCCTGCCTTCACCGTCGGATGCGAAAACGACGACGACTCGATCGCGTTGTCCTTGACCGCAATCGCCGTGTCCTTGTGCCACGGCAACGCCCACGTCCGGTCGGGCGGCTTGTCAAAAAACAGCACGCGAACCAAACCGAACTCGTCACCCAAAAAATGACGCAGAAACCCAACCAGCGGTTCTCGTCGCCACAAGCTCTTCACAACGGGAACTGCCGCCATCACATTCCGAGCCGCGTAGACGTGACCACGACTCGATCGCGCGAGCGCACTTTGCTGCGACTCCGCAAACACACGTTCGCACGACGCTCGTAACATTTCGCACGTCGATGCATCAACCGCATCGTCCAGTATGGCAAAGCCGCGACTTGAAAATCCTTCCACTAAATCCGCGTCCAACTTCACTTGACGGTTTCTTTCGCAAGCCGAGGTGCAGAGTAACCCTGTTCGCGAATCTTGGCGATCAATTTTTTCATCTCGGCAACCTTCGCCGGATGCTGGTCCGCCAAATTATGCCGCTGGCCAATGTCGTTCTTTAAATCATAAAGCTCAACCGGTTGTCTATCGTCGGCCGAGTATTGATGCCGCTGTTCCCATTCTCGATTGCGTCCCGACTGATAACCGTCTTTCGTATCAATCAGCAACCAATCGCCATGCCGAATGGCGTAGGCATTCAAGCGAGTGTTGTGAATGTGAGTCGTGCGGATCTTGTCCACTTCCCCCGTCAACAACGGCAACAGGTCATGCGAGTCTTCTGCGGAATCATCGGGCAAGTCGTATTCAAGTGCTGCCGCTAGAGTCGCCATCAAATCGATCTGGCTGACCAACGCATCGGAAACTTGTCCGCCTTGCGTAACGCCCGGCCACTTGATGATGTACGGAACGTGATGCCCACCTTCGTAGATATCGCGTTTCAGTCCTCTCAGCGGTTCGGCCGACCAATGCCCGAACTTCTCGTCACGAGCGTAAGCGTATTTCTCGGGACCGTTGTCGGCGGTGAAGATAACAATCGTGTTCTCAGCTTGCCCACTTTCCTGCAAAGCGGTCAACAGCTTTCCACATGCATCATCCGTTTCAACGACAAAGTCGCCATACGGCCCCGCCTGTGACTTGCCATCGAATTCGTCGTTAGGAATGATCGGCGCGTGAGGCGCGGGGAACGCAAAGTACAAGAAAAATGGTTCGTCCTGATCGGCTTGCGACTTGATGAACTCGACCCCGTGCTGCGTCGTGGTCGGTATGTTTTGGTACGGATCCCAGTCGGCATCCATCGGACCTGGACGGCATTCCCAGTTCCCTTCTTTGATCGGCTTCCATTTCGACGTATCCATAATCGCGGTAGGCGCTCGGACAACTTTGTCGTCTTGGATCCAGCAATACGGTGGGAAGTTGATCACGGTATCGCCAAAGTAATGATCGAATCCGTGCGCTAGCGGCCCATCCGGAATCGACTTATCCCACTCGAACGCCTCCGGTCCCCACGCCGCGTTCCTGCCTTCGCCGTTTTTTTTGGCATCTGGTTTTCTGATGGCGTCCCAATCCCAACCAAGGTGCCACTTTCCAATCGCCGACGTATGGTACCCGCTCGATTTAAGCATCTCGGCCATCGTCAATCGCCCAGGCTGAAACGCAGAGCCACCAAACGCGTTGACGATGCCGTGAAAATCACGCCAGTGATGTCGTCCGGTAAGGAGTGCGTATCGACTTGGCGTGCAAATGCCCGATGAAGAGTGACCATCGGTAAACCGCATCCCCTCGGCAGCCAATCGATCAAGATTCGGCGTCGGTATTTTTGACTTGGGGTTGTAACAACCAAGATCCCCAAACCCGAGATCGTCGGCGTAAAGAATCAAAACATTTGGCTGTTTCGCAAACGCTTTCGAATCGGCGGACAAACAACCGACTAAGGCTACACCCAAACAAACAACCAGCCATGCCCAGCGCTGCCCCGCACATCCAACCACAAGTCGCGTCACGTCAGAGAGATTCATCTTCATACTGTTCAACTAACCTTTGTTCTGGAAATTCGATTGAGCGCGTTTACTGTGATGAAATCATTTCGCCGAACATATCGACGAGCGGCGGTTCAGTGACTCCGGCCATCGCCGAATCAATGACCTGCTTCAGCTTTACGATTGCTGCGAGGTCCCGATCGCTTGCTTCGTCAAGATCAACCGGCAATTCCTCCAGCGGTCGATCGGTCAATTTGAACAATCGTCCGTCGCGAAAATACTTATAGTCGTGATCCAGCGCAAACACTTCTCGTGAAAACTGCGACTTGTCATTCCCAGGGCGTGGGTCGTACCAGCAGAACACCGACGGACGCGTCGCCCCCGGTTGGCCAACGAGCTGCCCGGCAAAACTGACACCATCGCACACCGCATCCGCTGGCAACTCGCCGCCCGCAAGTTCAAGCAGCGTGGGCATGAAGTCCGAAGCATCGACGAGCGTATCGACGACCGCCGGTTTGATGTGTCCAGGCCACGACACAATCAGCGGCACATGGATTCCGGTTTGCAGCGTCAGCCCCTTGCCACCGTTGATCGTTCGGCCATCCGACAACCGCGACGACACGTCCAAGTGAGTTCCGTTATCACTATAGAAAATCACAACCGTGTTCTCGCGCAGTCCCTCAGACTCCATCCCCGCAATCAAGTTACCGATCGCCGTGTCCATGTACTCGATCATGTCGGCCGCGTATTCCAGCGACTCGGTCACCGGTTTTGCGGGATCCCAATCATCACTGTTGGGCGTGGGAACGAACGGCCAGTGCGGAAGCGCCATCGGGTAATAGACAAACGCGGGTTGATCACGGTGACGCACCAAAAAGTCGATCGTTTTCTCAACCCAAATGTCCTCGCCAAATTTCCCGGAATACGTTTTCAGTTCGCCAGTTTCGCCCGCGTTTCCTTCTAGCATTGTCGGGTTCGCGTATCGCGATCCCTTGTCCTCGGTACCGAGCGCATGAAAGAGCGCATATTCATCGAAGCCGGCGTCCTTGGCATACATCCCCGTGCCTCGCCTTTTATCGGCCCCCGGAAAATTCGGTGGGTCATAAGACTGCAACTGCCACTTTCCAAAGATCGCGGTCGCGTATCCAGCATCCTTCATTCGATGCCCAAAGGTCGTTTCGTCGGGATCAAGGGTGCCAAAGTACTTCCAGTTGCGATGGTTGTACTTGCCCGTCATCAACTGCACCCGAGTCGGGGTGCAAAGCGGCTGAGAGTAGGCGTGAGTGAATCGCACACCGTCGCGGGCAAGTCCATCTAGCGCAGGTGTGCGATAGGAAACTCCGCCATAACACCCCAAGCCTTCGATTCCGACATCGTCGGCCATGATCAGCACGATGTTCGGCGGAGCGCCGGCATTTGCTTGGCTCCAGCAAACCCCAAACAACAATATCAGCAAAATGGATCGCACTGTTTTTCTCGTTCGTCTTACGAATAAAATCTCGCCGCGCCGTCCCTAAAGATCTGCAAAGGCTACCCATTGCAATTCAGCTCTACGAACAACGTGCGGCGTCCTGTTGCTACTTCAATGGTCGGTGTGCTTCGTCCATGTACCGTTCCATCTTCTCAACCAATTCAACGTTCTTCGCAGCCACATCGTGCTGTTCGCCGATGTCGTTCGCCAGATTGTAAAGTTCAATGGGAAGCATCTGTTTTCCCATTTTCTTCTCGGACGACTGAACCGCCTTCCAATCGCCCATTCGCAACGACCGGATGGAATACGGTTTCGCATTTCCATGGATGAATTCAACGTAGATCGATTGGTGTTTCGCTTGTGACGGTTCGTCGCCTAACAAAGTGGGCAGAAACGACACCCCATCCACCTGTGCCGGCACGGTTTGCCCGGTAATCTCAGCCATCGTCGGCACAATGTCCCAAAACGCGCTGATGTGATCGCTGGTTCGTCCGGGACTGATTTTGGCAGGCCAACGAACCATCAGCGGCGTGCGAATCCCACCTTCGTAAAGATCACGCTTGTGACCACGAAACGGGCCGTTCGAGTCCCAGAACTTGGGGTCGTGACCACCTTCTAAGTGAGAGCCATTGTCGCTTGCAAATAGGATGATCGTATTTTCATCGACACCCAGTTCAACCAACAGGTCAAGAAGACTGCCAACTTCGTTGTCCAGATTTTCCATCATCGCCGCGAACCCCGCGATGGGGTTTTGAACGGGCGGGCAATCGTCATCCGGCCCAGCGCCGTAGGTACCGATCTTGCCATCGAACTGGGGATATACCTTGCGCCATTTTTCATGCAACTCTTTCGGTGCATGCATCGCTGCATGTGGCACCGCCGTCGGGATGTAACAAAAGAACGGCTCCTTGACATCCACGCTCGCCCGAATGAACTGCCTCGCATCGTCGATGATCAAATCATGAATGAACGTGCCCGGCTGCAGTGGTTGCTCGATACCGTCTCGAACAATGCAAGATGGATAGTAGGTGTGGGCAATCTTCTGGCTCTTCCAGCCTGAAAAGTGATCAAAACCATGAGCCAGCGGATTCGAGTTACCAGATTCCGACGTGACACCAAGCCCCCATTTCCCAAACGCACCCGTAACGTAACCGGCGTTCTTGAACATTCGCGGCAGCGTGATCATTTTCGGATCCAGCGCAAACGTATTCTCTTCGCCGTTGCCTCGGCAATGCACATGCCCAGGATGCTGGCCAGTCATGATCACTGCGCGAGACGGCGAGCACACGGTGTTGCCCGAATAGTGATCGGTAAAACGCAAACCTTCGCTAGCGAGCCGATCGATATTGGGCGTCTTCAGTTTCTGTTGGCCGTAACAACCAAGGTCACCAATTCCCAGGTCGTCCGCTAAGATGAAGACAACATTCGGTCTGTCTGCATCAGCACCAAGCGTAGGTTTGGCAAAGATCGAAACCGACACGGTGCAAAACAAGATCACCGCGATCCACCGAGCCAGCATCAGCCTCGCCGAAGGTACCGATACAAAACGAACAGGCTGCTGCAACGTCATCGAAATGCTTCCTAGGTGCTGGTCAGTTGGGTTTCCCACGAGCATACCACGACACGGCGCCGGTCTGTGTGATTCACCGAGCCGATCAGTTTGCGAACAGTTCGTCGATGACTCCCGTCGAGTCGCCAAACGAACCCGCCGAAATCCCGGAACCACGCAGCGTGCTCAGCCATAGATTGCACAGTGGCGTCTTGGGATCGTCCATCACCAAGTGACGGCCATGCTTGAACCCAGCACCTCCGCCAGTCACCAGCGTTGGACAGTTTTTCAGCGTGTGAACGCTGCTCAGGTTCGTCCCCATCGTAATCGCCGCATGATCAAATAAACTGGACCCATCGGCCTCTTTCGTCGACTTCAACTTGTCGACGAATCCCGCCAGCAATTTGGCATGCGCGGTGTCGCGAGATTCCGAGACCGTCCGCCGTTCGCCTTCGGAATAGTGGCTCATGCTGTGTGCGCTCATCGACGCACCAAGGCTTGCGATCATCGAATCGACAGGCATGCGATAAGTAAAGACACGTGTTGCGTCGACTTGCATCGCCGCAACCATGATGTCGTACATCATGCGAATTTCCTCAACTCCCTCAAGCGATTCTTTGGGCTCGCTGACGGCATCATCCGGAACCTTCTTCTCAACGCCCAACCACTTCTCTTCTTTGGCCAACCGAACTTCGATTTCACGCACCGACTGAAAGTACTCTTCCAGTTTTTCACTGTCCGCACGATTGATTTTTCGGTTCACCGACTTTGCATCCGACAACACAGTATCTAGCACGCTGCGTTGTTCCTTCAATCGTTGTTGCTGTTGTACTAGTGGTGTGTTGTCTTGCGAAAACAGGCGGTGAAACGCCGCGACGGGCGTGTCGAGTCCTGCAACGGGCTTCCCTGATCGGTTCCAAGCCAGCGATGAACCTGGGCCGTGACCATCGTTCGAAGCACCTTTGGCGGCAAGCTGGATCGAAGTGAAACGCGTCTGCTGGCCCAACGTTTCAGCAGCAACCTGGTCGACCGAAATCGTGTTGTGAAAACTCTGACCGGGAATCGCGTACCGGTTCGCACCCGTCAACCAGAACGTGCTTCCCGAGTGGCCGTCGGCAGAATACTGGTGCATCAGATTCTGGATGATCGTGATGTCCTTCTGGTGCTTTGCCAGTGGCCTCAGAATCTTTGGCAATTCATAGTTCTCGCCAACGGTATTTACATCCGGATACCAACGGTCGGCTGTCACCCCAAACCCCATTCCCAAAAAAACCATTCGCTTCGGTGGCCCACTGACGATCGGTGCGGCTGACGCAAACCGCCGAAACCCAAATGACTCGAGCGCTGGCAACGCGATCATCGCACTTGTGCTACGAAGGAAACCGCGACGCTGAATTTGTTTTCGTTTACTCATTTCCGTCTTGTCAATTTAGGGAATGGGATGATCGTCCGAGTAGAAACGTCATCGAATTTCGTAGTGCGGGCTACCAGCCTGCGAATACAAACGAGCAGCTTGCGTTCCGTGTCTGGCATACGTTTACCCCAGGTCGTTCCTGAATCGATTACTTCGTTTGGAAAGTAGGCGACTGAACAAGTGCGTCAATGAAGTCGCTTAACTGATAGTTGTTTGGCTTTGCAGCGTCGATGATGGTTCTTGCGAGATCATGATCTGCGAAACCATAGGTCCGGCCGAGCCCATACGTGATGAGCGACTCGGTGAACCCTTGCGCGAAATCGTCCGCGTGGCGAGCTACCGCGTCACGCATCGCGAAATAGTCCGTGAAAGTCTCGCCGTCCGGAAGTCGTCCACTTGGATCGATGTCGAAAGTTATTTCCTTTTGCCACTTACCGGCTTTACGTCTTCCGGTACCGATAACTTCCTTGTCTCGCCACAAACCAGCAGCACTAAAGTTTTCCAGCCCAAAACCAAGCGGATCAATCTTCTTATGACAGTTCGTGCATTGAGGCTGCTCCTGGTGGGCACGAGCAAGTTCTCTCGCCGACAATACTTCGCCCGCCAACCGACTAAGTTGCGGCACGTTTGGCGGTGCCGGCGGTGGCGGGTCATTCAACAAATGACGCAGCACCCACGCCCCTCGTTCGACCGCGGATGCTCGCTGACCGTCCGAGCCCATCGCAAGCACGGCCGCCGTGCCAAGCAGCCCACCACGCAGTGAATCCGGTGGAACCGACACTTTGCGAAAGTGATGTCCCTGACAATCAGCGATACCGTAGTAGCCAGCCATCAAGTCATTGACGACGACAAAGTCGGACTTTAGCAATGTCTCAAGAGGCAGCTTTTCCCTCAACAACAAATGCACGGTTTCAAAGATCTCTTCGCGGGCGTTTGCGCGAACGGCATTGTCGAAGGTTGGAAAATCTCCGCCGTCGAACTGAAACATGTCCAACCGTTCCATTTGCAACCATTGGTACACGAACCCACGAACAAACTCGTCCGCTCGATCGTCTTCCAGCAAACGTGCGGTTTGTTGTCTCAACACACTTGGTTTCAACAGTTCGCCGCTACGTGCTGCTGCAACCAGTTGATCATCGGGCGGCGAACTCCAAAGCATGTACGCCAATCGCACCGCAAGCTCTGGCCCCGTCAATCGGGACGAAGAAGGGTCGCCCGTTGCCTCGACCATGTAAAGAAAACTGGGCGATGCCAACACAACTGCCATCGGCCCGATCAGTGAATCCACCGACGACTCGCCCTTGCTGATGCTGCCGAGATACTGGTTCGCCAGTCGATCGATGAACTCGGGTGCAGGATCCTCGCCACGAAAGGCGAGCGTCGCAAATTGTTGCAAGAACTGTTTTGCCACTTCCGCGTCAGTCACCAACCCAACTCGTCCAAGCAATTCATGGGCGGATTGATTTGCCCGGCTGGGCAAAGGTTCCGGCCCGATCATTTCGGCCCAGTCGATCCAGATGCCGGGCGGCGTCCCGATACCATTGGCTCGCATGTCCAACGTCGCCAAATTCTTGTCACCGCGGTCCTGGTGACTGCGCTGGTGGATCCAGATCTGCTGCTTCTGGCCGGGCGAATGCTCGATTGGAAATTCAATGATCTCGGGATCATCCAGCGGCGCGGTGACTTTACGCCATCCCAATAGCGTGCGGCCAGTTCCGAAACCCGATGTGAATTCCAAGTAGTGAAATCGCTCGCCGGCATCCGGATACATCGCCGCACGAAGACGGATCACATATTTTCCATCTGCTTTTTCGTGCAGCACCGGCATTTTGACTTTCGTCATGCCGCCCTGTTTGATCGTCATGATCAACGTAATCCCAGACTTCGTTTCAGGACGAGCCAGATACTGTTCAAGTTGCGGCAGCCATTCGGCGGTGCGCTGCTTCTTGGCTTGGTACTCGTCGAGTAAACCAAAATCAGAAGCTGGCTTTTCGCTTTGGGCCAGAAACGCGTTTGACCGCGCCGCAATGTCTCGCATCGCTTCCGCGGCAGCGGCATAGTGTGGATTGTATTCTTCCTCGGGTTCAATACGAATCGTCTTGGATTTGACGGGCGACTTCGGCATCAATGCAAGTTCAAGCGTTGCCCGTGCCGTCGCCAAGTATTGCTCAAGCTGATCGCTAGAGAAGAACAGAGACGAACCGACGGTGTCGAATCCCGATGTTGCCTGATCGTCGGGCAACGTCGAAATGTCGGGACGGACGCCAAGCAGCGACTCAATCGTATTGGCATACTCGCGGCGATTGAGACGTCGAAGTGTGATCGCGCCACCCGAGTCGCTCAGAATCTGACGCGCAGTCACCATCCGCTGCGACAAGTCTTCAAGAAAATCTGCCTTCACCGAGTCGCCAAGAGGTTCTGCATCCTCGGGTGGCATTTCACCCGAGTTGATGGCCCCGAGAACCTTTTGCCAAAGCCCTGCCGTTGCAAGATCCTTGCCAACGTCAAAAGACAAATTCTCAAGATCAATGTTCGCCTCCTGCGTTGTCCCATCATGGCAATCAAAGCAGTGCTCCTTGAACATCGCCAAGTGCTTTTCGGGCATCATGGCTGGCGCATCAGCGGTGGCATCAACCGCTCCCACAGCAACGAGAGTCGCCACTACAAATGCGACGATAAGGTTCTTCGTATTGACCATTTCGAATTCTTGGTTGGTTTCTATTCTTAACCGACGAACAGCGGACGAACATTTTGCCACGATTCACAAACACGCGAACGATGGCGGGAAATGACACCTCGCCGACAACTCACTTAACCGTAAACTCAAGCAACGGGCCGGATGCTTCGGGGTTCGCGTCATTGGCAAACGCGTGAGCGAGCCCCCGGTCCTCGCCCTCGATCAGCCCCGTCTTCCGTACCAAAACAAACGTCACCATGCCGTCGGGGTCCGCCTTTACAAAATCCAGCAACTCGCTGGTTTCGATTCCGACGACGCCATTTTGTTGACTGCGTGGAATGTCAAAGACGCCAAGCAAAACGCCGTCATCGACATCCGGCGCATCTTCCCATGTCGGGTCCACACCCCAAACTTGCTTGTCGGCATGCGTGATTCCGTAGACTGCAAACGTGTTTACCACCGGCAATCGAGACGCAAATCCTTTACCACTGGGAACCTGGTTCAAACGCAGGCGAACCGATGTTACCGATGTTAAATCCACTGATGAAACATCCATCGAAAAGAACGCTCGACTGTCCCACTTGCGATCGTCGACCCACTTCACCACCAACATTTCCGGGTGAATCCATTTGCCACGGCGGTTGTTTCGAATGACATAAGACGAATGACCCTCGGTACCCACACGAATCAGCGGCAAAGTGTCAGCAAAGGCAGCCTCGGACCGTTCACCATCATAAGGAATCAGTGTTTCGTGAGTCATCGCAGCACCCTGGCGATCAGTCAACCGAAAGTCTTTCCCGGACGCAGGATGGTGAACCGAAATCTCGCCTTTAATCACTTCGAAATCCGACGTCGCTAGCGTCCCTTGAACCGAAACTGCAAACTGGGTTCCGTGATCGACTGCATATCCACCGGGCGTCTCAATGACAAAACCCTGCGCCGATTCGGGAACGTTCACGATTACAGCGCCGTCGATCAACTTGCTGCGCATCGATGTCAGCAACTCAAACTGTGCTGGTGCTTCCAATGTCACCTCGGCGCCGGAACTAAAGCGGATCGTCGCGATCCCTGCTATCAACCTTAGGGATCCCGGCGAAAGCAAAGATCCCACCGTTGTCGGGAGCGCACTTTCCCACGCTGCATTTTCACTCGACACCAACGTCGCAACCGACACTGGCTTTGCGAACTGGACCGCGCCGCCCACCAATGCCAGAGCCACCGCGGCGATTGCAACCAGAACCGTCATCATTTTTGCCCACGACAGCCCGTCGCCCGGACGCGACAAAGCAGGTGGCTCCACCTGGCGTTCCATCGCTACGTCTCGCAAACCCGCATCGGTCGCCGCTGCGACTGCGAACTCTCGGCGCAACGTCGGATCGGCAGCCAACAACCGCTCTAGATCGCGTGTCTCAGCTTCCGAACAAAGCCCCAACAGATATCGATGGATCAACTCGCTAGCACTCACCCTAAGTCGCCTCCGGTTGCAGTCGACCGCGAACGCAATCCGCAAGTTTCAAACGCAGACGCCCCAGCAACTTATAGAATGCATTGACAGACTTTCCGCTAGTCTCGGCGAGCTGCTGGATCTGGCTGCCACCCGAATAGGGTGCCAACAAGAGTTGCTGATGCGAGTCTGAGAACTGCGTCAGGCACGAATTCAGTGCCTCGCGAATCTCACCCGCCTCGATTGACTCAGCCTCATCGGCGATCTGCTTCAGAACCTCGTCACTTAGCAAGTGTCCATTCCTGCGCAATCCCGAAACCGCCGACAAACACTTGAACCGCAGGATCACCTTTGCCCACGGCAAAAATCCCTCTTCGTCTCGCAATTGCCCAAGCTTTTCCCACATCGTGACACTGGCTTCTTGAATCGCGTCGTCAACCGCGTTCCAGTTGGGCAAAATCGACCGCGCAAAAGCACGCAGGGCCGGTTCATGCTTCAAAAAAAGCCGCATGAACTCGCCTTCGGAAATCGCTCGGGACGGATCGCTAGAACGGGACATAACGACCTATTTGAGCCAGCGGCCGATCCTGCCGCAAATTATCCGCAATTTTGTAAATGCGTTTTCTCGCAGACACGGCTCAGGATTTTGCAAGTTTCGTCAAAACCCTTTCTGTAAAGGGCTTCGGACGAATTGCGTGACGAACGATGACCGTACTAAACTGCGCGGTGCCTAGCGACGGTTAGCTAGGCCAAAATTCCCTTGATCACGTTGCCGTGGACGTTGGTCAAACGCCGTTCTAATCCGTTGTGATAATACGTTAGCTGTTCGTGGTTGAGTCCCATCAAATGCAACAGCGTCGCGTTGAAATCATAGACACTGACTTCATCCACGGCCGCCTTGAAACCAAACTCGTCACTTTCACCATAACTGAATCCCTTCTTGACGCCCGCGCCGGCCATGAAGCAAGTGAATGCATCGGGATTGTGATCGCGGCCGGTTCCGTTAGCTTGCAAGAACGGCATGCGACCAAACTCGGTACACCAAACGACCAGCGTGTGTTCCAACATTCCACGTTGCTTCAGGTCGGCGATCAACGCCGCCGTCGGCTGGTCCATGATCTCGGCTTGCATTCCGTGCGTCTTTAGGATGTCGCTATGCGAATCCCAATTCGTAATGCCGTTGCCACCGGCCGGGTCGCTGCCGTTGAACAGTTGCACGACTCGAACGCCCTTTTCGAGCAACCGCCGCGCTAAAATACAGTTGTTCGCATACGCTTTTTTCAGATCCGTGCCAGTGTCCGTTCCGTACGCATCGTGTACATGCTTTGGCTCGTTCGCGATATCCATCACGTCCGGCACCGAAGTCTGCATCCGCCCGGCCAATTCGTAACTGGCGATTCGCCCTGCCAGATCCGCATCACCGGGAAACTGTTGCAAGTGCTGGGCGTTCAACTTCTGCAGCAGCGCCACGCTTGCCCGGTCTGCCGCGGGGTCGTATCCGGCAGGTCGATTCAGATTCGACGGCGGCGCCGAAGCGGTGAAGTCAGTCCCCTGGAATGCAGCCGGCAAAAAACCACTGCCGAAATTATTCTTGCCGCTGCGAGCCATCCCACGGGGATCGTTGATCGCCACGAACGCTGGCAACTCACTAGTCTCGCACCCAAGCGCATACGTCACCCAAGAACCAAACGACGGAAATCCTTCCATCGTAAAACCTGTGTTAAAAAAGTTCTCGCCTTGTGGGTGCGCACTGGTCTGGGTCGAAAGCGAATGAACGAAACAAAAGTCTTCAACCATGTTGGCAAGATTCGGCAACAAATCCGAAACCATCTTGCCACTTTCCCCGCGCGGATTGAAATCCCAAAACGGTTTTGCGATGTTGCCCGTTGGACCTTCGAAAGTAACCTCGGGCATGCCCGGCGGTTTCTGACCATCTAACTTGTAGAGATCTGGTTTATAGTCGAACGTATCCAGATGGCTAACCGCGCCAGGCAAGTAGATCACCAGCACTTGCTTGGCCGGCATTTCAAAATGCGGTGGCCGCGCAGCGTACGGATTTTTGTCATCAATGTCAGGCCGAATCGGCCCTAACTGATCCGCACCAAGCAGCTTGTCCTGGGCCAGCAACTGCGACAACGCAATGGCTCCCATCGACATACCGGATTGACCGAGGAACGCGCGACGATCAAGTAACGATCGCCCGATCGATGATAGTTTTTCTGGGTTCATGGCAGGAATGCAAATTCGTTAGTGTTGATGAGGGTACGACACAAAAGTGCCAGACTTTGTTGCTTGGCAAAATCAATCGCCTCGCCGGCTTCTGCGTCGGTTGGCTTTCGAGCAAGCAACAGCTCGAAACAACGAGTGACCTGTACGGCGATATCATTGCCAGCTTCACGTTTGGCACGCTCGGCCAAGAACGCAGCTTGCTCAACCACAAAATCACTGTTCATCAGGTTCAATGCCTGCAGCGGCGTCGTCGATACCGGACGCTTTGCTTTGATCTGTCCGCAATCCGGAAAATCGAATGCCGTAAACATGTGATCGTCGACCCGCCGCATCCGTTCCTGGTACAGCATCCTGCGCCACGTTTGGTTGCTGTGGTTGTCGACGACTTCCCACTGGGCATAACGTGCTTTGACGTTGTGAATGCGATAGCTCGGCCCGCCGATCGATTCATCCAGTCGTCCGGTGGCCTGCAAAATAGAATCGCGGATCACTTCGGCTTCGACACGGCGAGGCGGGTACCGCCACAGCAACTGTGCAGACGAATCTTTCGCCAGACCATCTCGATTGGGTTCGCTCGATTGGCGAAACGCCTTTGACAATACCATCATGCGAATCATACGTTTAACGGACCACGGTGTCGGCTGTGACGGATCGATGAATTGGTTAGCCAGCCAATCCAACAACGCAGGGTGAGTCGGTGCAGCACCGGCTTTTCCAAAATCACTTGGCGTGGAAACGATCCCCGAACCGAACGTGTGATGCCAAATCCGATTGACCATCACTCGCGGTGTTAGCGGATTGCTAGGATCGGCTAACCAACCCGCAAGCGCCGCCCGTCGCTGGGGGCCTGGCGCATCGGGCGTCAAATCCAGCGTACCGCCAAGTTGCTTGGGACCGGCTGCGTCGACCTTTTCGTGCGGCGTCTCGGGACTTCCCCGCAGCAAAACAAACGTATCCACCGGTTCGATGAAGGTTGCCAAGAACGCGGGCTGCGGTCCTTGCACCAACAATTCGCTGATCACGTCCTGCAACTTGCTTTGCAATGCTTGCCGTTTTTCGTTTCCGGATTTCTTCTTTTGCATTTCAGACGTGGACGCAAACGCTTTCCAATTCCCCTCGTCGTCCCGCAACTCAATCTTGAAGTCGCCGTAGTTCGCTTTGTTCATCCCATTCAAATAGTCAGTCTCTAAAAAGTCTTCACGGTTGGTGCTGATGCGAATTGTGCTGACCGTTACCAACTCGGGAAACTCAAACTCGACCCACGGTCGTTCTTTGGATTTCGGGGGTGATTTTGCGATCCATCCTTTGGTTCCAAACACACCGTCAGTCAACTTCGTTGCCGGTTTCCCATCGACCAACGTCGCCGGATTGCCTCGCACGACGGTGCCAAACGACTCACCAGCGACATTTCGACCGCCGTCCTTTGCTTCGATGATCTCCAACTCGTCGGCGTTGACCCAACCCTTGTCAAAGGCAATGCGTATCTGGCGAGTTGTTTTGGGTTGGAAGTGAACCTCTTGGTATCCTTGCCAATCTTCTTTCCATGCCCAGCCGGGCGACCGCATCTGACCGCGAAGCTGGTTCAATTCGCTTCGCAGCTCTCGCTCGCGAACCACGCGAGGATGCTCGGGTGAAAGCTCTGGATACCGACTGCCAAATTCCACATCTTGGAATGCTGCCGACATCGAGTAATAGTCTTTAATCGAAATCGGATCGAACTTGTGGTTGTGGCAACGCGCACAACCGATCGTGACACCCATCACTGACGCACCGACCGTCTGCAAAACCTCGTCGACGCGGTCTGCGCGAGCTTGACGAATCGCCGTTTCTTCCGCCCCAACCGTGGCCGACGGAACGTGCGGCCCAGCGACCAAGAACCCCGTCGCATCGCCAGCGCCCATCACGTCGCCAGCTAATTGCTGGCGAATGAACAAGTCGTAGGGCTTGTCTTCGTTGAACGAACGGACAACGTAGTCGCGATACATCCACGCGTTTTTGCGATACAGGTTACTTTCGCTGCCGTTGGTTTCCGCCCAACGAATCACATCGAGCCAGTGCTGGGCCCAACGTTCGCCAAAGTGTTCGGACGCAAGCAGCTCATCAACTAAAGCTTCATAGGCTGCGTCTGCATCAACGGCAAAGGCGGCCACAAATTCATCGCTGCGTTTCGGAGTTGGCGCGATGCCGGTTAACACGATGGACACACGGCGAATCAGCGCACGTGGATCTGCCGCTGGATTGAACGTCAGCCCTGCTTCGCCAAGCTTGCTGGCTAAAAATTCATCGATACTCTTGTGATCAAACGAGGTCTGCATTGGCAAGAACGACCAATGGTCCACTTCGTCTTCGGCGACCTGATCCATTTGGCCGGGCCAGTTGGCGCCTTCTTTGATCCAACGCGTCAGCACGTCGATTTGCTCGGCCGGAATCTTGTCCTCATCCGGCGGCATTGCCATGTCTTCGTCAATGTGATTGACCACGTCGATCAGATAGCTCTTCTCGGGATCGTTCGGAACCAGCGCCGCCAAACCCGAATCGCCCCCGCGAAGCATGCGGCCTCGCATGTCGAGACGCAGACCCGATTCCTGCTCGTCCTCACCGTGACAATGCAGACAATGCTCTTCCAGAATCGGCAACACATCGTCGTTGAATTCAATCTCGCTCGCTCGCAGATCAGTCGAGAGACCGAACATGACGAGAAACAGGATTAGGGTTGATATACGCATCATGAGAAAAACTCGAGTAGAGCCGTTGGATATCAATAGGAGTAAACAGTCGAAGTACACTACCCTCAACACTTAGAATCTTGCCTGCATCTGGTCAGTCAATTCGCGAACAAGTTCTGGATTTTCGCTGGCGATGTTTTTTGTTTCATCCGGGTCGGTTTGGTGATCGAACAGTTCCGTGAACACCGGCCGGGCATTCGAATCACGATGATCACGCCACTGCACTAACCGGTATCGATCGGTCCGCATCGTGTATCCCATCAAGTGCTGCTCGAACAAATCGCGGTCCCACTTGTCGCCTTGCTGGTCGATGATTCGTGACTCGACTTCCGTGATCAACGGACCAAACCATGTCTCACGCATTCCCTGTGATAAAGGATTCGCCGCCCATTCCCGCAGCGCCGGATTGGGGTACTGGCTCAGCGCCGCCTTCTTCCACGGCTGCGCCGGATCATCCAACAGCGGCACAAAGCTGTCGCCTTCAAGATGTTCCGGTAACGACAAGCCGGCCAATTCGCATAAGGTTGGATAGATGTCGACCAGTTCAACAAGCGCATCCGTTGTTTCACCGCGCGCCTTCATCTTCGGTGTCCAGATCATCAGTGGCACGCGAGTGGCAATTTCGTAGTTCGTTGCCTTTCCCCACACTCCCATGTCGCCAAGATGCCAACCATGGTCGCCCCACAACACGATGATGGTGTTGTCACGAACGCCAGCAACTTCTAATGCTTCGACCAACTTTCCGATCTGCGCATCGACGTAACTAACGCTGGCCAAGTACGCGTGTTTGAGCGTTCGAGATAGCTCAGGATCAATCGGTCCCGTTTTTGGGATGCCTGACCGAGTTCGCAGTTCAAACGAAGCGTGCAGTCCCATCGCAGCACCATTGTCCGGTGCGTCCACCTCGGTCGCCATTGGAATGGACTCGGCATCGTACAAATCCCAGTACTTCGATGGTGCACACCAATTCAAGTGCGGCAACTTGTAACCCATCCCCAGGAAGAACGGCTTGCCGTCGGCCTGAACCATCTCTTTCATGGTCTCGATCGCCAACTGTGTGTTGTATCCGTCCGAGTAGGCAGTGTCCGGAACATCAGCTTTTTCATAAGCCGGCCCCGCTGCCAATCCACGCCTCGCCGCCTCGCCATACTTGGCCAACATCTCTTTCATGTTGTCGGCTTTCAGCTTGTTGTTTTCGGGCAAGGCGTATGCCCCGACTGGCTTCTTGATCCCCTTGATCAAACGCACCGGATCACGACTCCACGATCGCCCTTCGTCGGTGTCGCCTTGATGGAAAATTTTGCCGCAGTACGCCGCCTCGTATCCAGCGGCTACAAAATGTTCGGGCAACGTCAAAATCTCTGGCTGCAACTCTCGCAGCGAAACGTAATTGTGGAACAGCCCAGTCGTTTCCGGCCTCGCTCCTGTCATCAAGCTCGCACGCGACGGTCGGCAAATCGCTTGCTGACAATAAGCGCGATTGAACAGCAACCCTTCGCTCGCCAACGCGTCTAAATTCGGCGTCACCGCGATTGGTGATCCGTAACAGCCCAGTTCGGGTCTCAGATCATCAACTGCAATGAACAGAACGTTGGGTCTGTCGGCGGCATGGGCGGCGCCCGCGCAAGTGCAAAAGAGGATGAACAGCAGAGTGTTAAACTTCATGAGCTGATGTCTTTGTTCGGTGGAACGCCAAATGAAATGAGTTGTCGATGCGTTAGTAGCCAAGCGGTTTACCTTGATCATAAAGCGACTTGATTTCGCTTTCTGAGAGTGCAGCGTTGTAAATCCCCAGCTCATCGATCGTGCCATCGAGATTGCGGACAGCAAACTCGGGTGTCTTTCGGAACGGTTGTCCCCAGTTGCCGATCTCTGCTGGGCCAATTCGCAAGGTATCCGTATAAAACTGATCCTTGATCGTCTCGGTACCGACGCGCTGACCGTTGACGTACTGATCGACGCGGCGGCCGACCGGATCATAAACTGACGCAAGATGAAACCACTGGCCACTTTTGGTGATGTCCCAAAACGGCTCGGTATAGTAAACGTGGTGCAAACCGGCCGCTTGAACGACCTGCTGCTCCTCTTTACTGAAATGCGAAAACTCTTTCGTGTCGTCAACCATCACCGACAACATCAGTTTTCCATCGTTTCGAATCTGCCAATGTGGTTCGCCGTTCTCGTAGCCATCGCCCATGAATAACGCGTTGTAACGATGCGAAAGATCATCGATGCGAACCCACGCGGTGAACGTGAAAGCCTGGAACGTTCCGTCCAGGCGCGTGCGAACTCGGGCGGCCGGTCGATCGAATTCCAATCCCGTCGAACCTTCACCAAAACGCCCTACCGACGCAACAACGGGGCCAACCAAAGTGCCATCACCAGCCGACCCTACGTCGGCTGCGTTGGTAACTAAACGTGACGAGCTGACCGCGTCATCCGAATCATGCTCGAACGGATAGTAGGCAATCAATCGTTTGTCTTTGCGAAGCGCATCAAACGCAACCTGCCAACTGGACAATTTCTGAAGCTGAAGCTGCGACTGTTGGCTCCGCAGCTCCTCAGATGTTGCAATGGACGAATTGTTCTCCGATGCATCCTTTTGTCCGATCAACCACTGGTCTTCGCCGGTCGTCAATCGTTTCGGATCATTGGCCGGACGATGAATTTCGACTTCCCCGTCGATCACCTGGACTCGCGCATTGTCACGGGTAACAGACAACGAAAACTCGGTTCCAAGATCAATGATTTTGGAATCGGCAGCATGCACCACGAACCCGCGAGCGGCCGGTGGGACCGACGCACGCAGTCGCCCCGACAAACACGTCAGTTCCCAATCGGACGTGACATTCAATTCCGCAGGCCCTTCCACAACAAGCGAGGCGCCGCAGAAAAAATCCATCTCGACAACACCGCTGTCGATTGAAAAAATGCCCGCCGGAATCAAGTCACCCGAACGGTAAGACGTGGCGCCGTCGGACCAGCGAACGTTTAGAGCCCGGCGCAAACTGGCGTGGCCGGCAACCATCATTTCAACATCGTTTGCCGAGACGTCATCGGCACGTCGCTGGGCGGTCGATTTGCCCGTGGACTGACGCCCGATCGCAAACGCAGCAATCGAACACATCGCAACTAGAACTGCTGCTGCCGCAAACCACACGAAAAAGTGGTGTCGACGGGTGACACCCTGAACTGCTGCTGGATTCACGGCATCGCCGCCAGACCATCCAATTTCGCCAAGTGATTCGTAGAGTTCGACACTTTCAAGGTACAACGCTCGAGCATCGGCACTTTGCAAAAGCGACTGCTGCATGTCCGCAAAGTCCTCGGGCCCAATGTTTCCATCGAGCGAGGCGAAGATCTGACCCTGTAGTTTTTGATTCATAACGCGACTAGCTCGCCAACTGCGATTGAACACATTTCAACATCGCCGATCGCAATGCGTTTACACGACTGTAAAGACGTCTCGCTTCGACGCCCATTTGCTTGGCAATCCCGGCGACCGAATCACCCGGCGCGTGTACGCTCAGCAACAACCGCCGATCGTCCGGGTTCAGCTTGCTTAAACACTGAGTCAGCGCAGTTTGCCGCGGTGACTCGTTAGCCGCCCACGAACTGGAATCATCGGCAAGCAATTCCACCAATTCATCGCTAAAAACCAATCGTTCTCGCGAAGCATCGCGCACCCGGCTGAGAACTTTGAATCGAGCGATCACACAGGCCCACCGAATGAAGGCTTCGTGCCGCGAGTCGCCTGGGCCGTCGTCAGCCGATTCCGCGACATAGGAAAACGTTTCAAACTTTCGCCAACATTCCAGCGAAACATCTTGCATCACGTCATCGATGCCTTCGGCCCCCACCATCAACGACCGAGCGAACCGGCGAACGCGGTGCTCACAGTGCCCCAAGAGGGATACAAAGTCGTCGTACTGTTCGTCTCGGGTCGTCATGCAGATTGCTGTCCGTTGTAACTTGCGTCCCTGTAAATTCCACCGATTGAGTGATTTACTGAATCATTTTCAGATTTTCGTGAATTATTTTCCGCCCTCGGCCTCCGAATAATCAACCGCCGGTATGCCTCGCTTACTTTGCCGGGCGATTCGGGTTCTCGTACCAAGCCACATTCGCGGTTCCGCGGCCTGCATTGAGCAAATCCAAGTCGCCGTCGCCATCCATGTCCACGCTGCTGAGGTGATAGCTCTGTTGGTTGCGATCAAGGATGTGGTTCGTGAAGGAACCGCTGCCATCGTTTTCGTACCACATCAACAACTCGCTTCCATAACCGCAAACGGCAGCATCGATGTCGCCATCCTGGTCGTGGTCGGCGACGGTCAAACTGTGCGGAAACTCAATTTCCGGATCGATCGTGTGAACATTCCATTCTGGGTTTTCGAACCAGATTACTCCGTTGCCATGACCTCGCGTGGCTAACCAATCGACCTTGCCATCGCCGTTGACATCCGCTGGCATGATGTTGGTAGCGGCGGTTTGCCCCTCGGCGAGAATCACTTTCTCCCAGCCGCCGTCCACTTTGTCTTTGCCAGGGTTCTTCCAATACGCAAACCAATTTCCATCGGCAAACGGCAAGCCCTTTGCACCCACGGCAATCTCTTTCCACCCATCCCCGTCAATGTCGCCGACGCCCATGTAATGACTGCCGCCGCGAGCATTCTTGTCGGCAAAGACATGCCGGTCCCAGTGCGGGGCGGTTGCCGGGTCGGTCGGGATCGACAACCAAGCGATCGAGTCACCAATGCCGCGGTCGGGTTCAAAATTATTGATCACCAGATCGTCGCGACCATCGTTGTTGATATCGCTGCGAGTTAGACAATGGATCCCGGTGATTTCCGAATCAATCGTCCGGTGCTGCCAAAACGAATTGGCCTCGCCACCGCTCTCGACACCACTCTTCAAACGCCCAGGGTTTTCGAGCCA
This sequence comes from Rubripirellula sp., assembly GCA_049680385.1. GTDB lineage: Bacteria > Planctomycetota > Planctomycetia > Pirellulales > Pirellulaceae > Rubripirellula. The sequence goes on from JBAUHR010000468.1 coordinate 23,716, forward strand.
AAACGGATGCTCGGAAGCAACAGCGCCCGCCCAGTCCAAGTCGCCGTCTCCGTCGACATCGATTACGGTGCTATGAATGCACGCTTGCTTTCGACTTGCGAGCCGATGCAACACACGTTCGTCCTTCCAATCCGGCGCAAGAAACAGACGAACCGTTCCTCCAAAGCTGCATACCACGTCCATCCGTCCGTCGGAATTTGCGTCGATCGCGACCGCCGTGTTGCAGTGTCCTCGATCCATCACAACGTGCTTCTTCCAACTAACTTTGACGCCATCATCAGCGACCACCACGGAAGCCCCCAACAGCGTGATTGCGACGGTGGCCTTCAACCAGGCAAGCCGGACGCTAGAACAACACCGATTCGTTTCATACATATTAGACCCCGCGTTTATTGACAAAACCAAGCAATTCTCGCCCGGATCGAACGAGTGAACATTAGGCACCCACAGTGCCCAAGCCCCAAGTTTAGAAAAATCTGCGGTAGCTGCGCCCCAAATAATGGTGGATTCAGCCTTTGAAATCGAACACACTTGAATCCCCGGCTAGCTGCCACTCTCGATTTCGACGGGCAAATTTGCCTCCCACCTAAATCCGAAAGCCAACTCAATGCGAAACATCAGCCTCGGTCATACCGTCCATCTTCGTCGAATGCTTGTCCTACCGCTCATTGCCGGACTCGGTTTCCTATCACCAGCGCAGGCCGAAATCTGGACTGACACGACCGGCAGCTTCAAAATTGATGCTGAATACGAACGCGTCGACGGCGCCAGTGTCGTGCTTCGTAAAACAGACGGACAGACGATCACCGTTCCGATCAATCGTCTTAGCGAAGCCAGCCGGGCAAGAGCAAAAGAGTTGTACGAGAAGGCCAAGTCGGGTGGTTCGCCATCAACGACAAACACCGCACCAAACACATCCAACTATCAACCCGCCAATCGGTTCGCAAACATTGTTGCGCCCTCTCCACCGGATATCGGTCAGATGGCTCCGTTCCCAAGCGAACCGAAACTGCAACAGCAATTTGACTATATGAAAGCCCAGGTGATGAACGGGCACCTGGAAGTGTTTTGGTACAGCCTTCCCGACGATGTCCGAACGCAACTCGACAGCCAAGAGTTTCGCGATTTGTATCGGCCAATGTTAAAAAACTATGCCGATCAAAATGCGCCGATGGAAAAAATCACGGCAAAGTTATTGGAAGTTCTGACCACAAAAAAGGAGTTCGTGCTTGGTTCGTCCCTACTCGCTAGTGTGCCTCCGGGCGTCCTGCCGATGCTTCAACAAGGATACGATCCGGGCGTTGGATTGATGTACGAGTGGATGTCGCTTTCCAAAGGCTTCGAATCGATTCCCGATACGACCTTCACTGAACTCGCCAACTACCATTTGCCACGCTTGGGCGCGCACGCAAAAGAACTGCTGCCACTGGCACCGGCCGGTTCCGTTGACGGGCTGCTCGGACAAGTGGTCATCGAACAAACCAGTGCGACCACCGGAACGATCACCACACCGAAACAAAACGGCGAGACCGAGACGGTCGAACTGGTTCTTCACGATGGACGTTGGTTGCCAAGTGAGTTTGTCGAACTGTTGATCGCCAACAAAGACAATCTGGTTCAAAAGGCGAAAGAGTCAGCGACTGAGTTCGAAAAAGTCATGAGCCCAGCCAGCCAGGCGCAAACAGCCGCGTTGCTAGAAACCGTTTCGGTTCCTGTCAATGCCGCACTCGACAGCCTGCTGGCAGCCACCAACCAACAAGAATTTGATCAGGCCGCGATGGGAATGGTCCAACAGGTCATGATGATGGCCGCTGCTGGCATGGGTGGCGGAAACGCAGCCCCAGCCGGACCACCGGCTGGATTCTAAATCCGCCACAGCGAGTAACCGACCGATGTCAGGGCAGCGTCTTTTCGGTGACGAATTCCGTAATCGCGTCGACGTCGACGCGGCGAGTCTCAGCGGGAAAAGTGTGCGGCAGCAACCACCACTGTTCGGAAAAACTCGCGGCTTGGCCAGGCGCCAAGTTCTCGGCCGGACCAATCGGCTCGAGCTCTACCATGTCTTTCTCGGGGTACCAAATCGAAATCGTTAGCGCCGCGAACTCGTTATACGACCGATCGGGATAGGTTGCAAAACGCTTGACGAACAGATGATCGTTGGGGGCCAGATAGGCGAACCAACCGGCATGCGAATCGAAACCCAGTTTCGGCTTGGCCGGCACGTCGCGAACCACCACCGCTTGATCCGAAACGTCAATACTCGGATCCTCCGGTGCGATCGTTAGCACATTTCCGTTTTCGTACCGAACGTATCCGTTAGGAAATCGGCCAAGCGGTGACCGTGGCACAACGGCAATCCCGCCTCCGACGGCGAAGGTGCGACTCCAATGACAAAGACTGACAGGACGATCAGATTCATTCACGATCGTCTGGGTACACGTCAGTTGTGACGTTGTTTCGCCGAGCCAGAACTCACGAATCAATCGGACACCTGACAACGGATCAAACTCGCTTGTCATCTTGGCCGAACGGGGTCCCGTGATTTCGCCCTTCCACGCCCCAGCCCAAAGAACAAGACCGCGTTTGACCATCTTTTCGGGGCCAATGTCAAAGCGCCCCGCATTCATTGGCATTTGGCCCCCACCTTCCTGATAGGTCCACCCTTCGTCGCCCGCAGGCAGGTAAAGCACGTTGACTCCGTCGAGCGAGTACTCAAGCACACGACCGCCCGCCTCGGGGCAAAGCGTGACCGTCGTCGACGAGTTACTCAGCCGAATGCAACGCTCGTAGCCGTAGTACTCGGTAACCTCGGCATCCGCAGCGATCAAGCATTCGATACCCAAGATCGGAACGCCCCAAAGCACAACCATCGAAAAACAACACCGATGAAAAACACGACAACCGATCATGAGTAAATCCGGATCATGCGAAGCGAGAGGCAAATGAAACCAAGCCTACGCAACGTATTTCTAACCCGCCGCACCTGCAAGCGAAAATGCACAGCGCCTGCTTGCGAATGCAAGAATCAGTTCCCCATGCCGACAAACCGGCCGAACAGCCAAGGATCCCCAAAGCAATCACGCCAGAAATCCACACAGCACATCGTGCGCAGGAAATAGGCACACAGCACGCCCAACAAGCATCATCGCCAGGCTCGATCACACCCGAAACCTTGCATGAGGCCGCAAAAGTGCTGCTAGAGGGACGTTGGCCGCAATAACGATCGCGAACCTTGCCCGCCCCTTAGTCTGGCACGCGCATTGCTTTCCATTGATGGCTCGGGTGTAGCGAGAGGCGGCAAATTGCACACCGAAACAATTCGAGACAGTTCCCCTTTCGCGAGTATTGTTTCATGACCATTCATGCAAGACGATTGCCAACCCGATTGCGGCAAACCTACGCCCATATCCGAGTCCAAGCAGGCCAGGCGTGTGACGTCACTTACGAGATTTTTGACAGTGTCAGTCAGGGTCCGGTCGACTGGTCGGGGCAAGACTTACGATTCAGGGTTTACAGCCAACTCGTCGATCGCTCGGTCGTGATGGAAATCACGGACCCACAACGATGCGCCATGGATCCCAACGGAAACTGGCGGTTGCAGTTGTCAGCCAGCGAAACCGAACGGCTGCCCCGTGGCGGAATGACTTTCACGCTGGAACATCGCAAGTCCAACAGTGATTATCTTCCTGGTCTCAAAGGCGGGATCAGTTGCTTCGATCCGAAAACCACGGATCGCCGACGCGTCGATCCAGCAACCACCCGACAACAAACGATCAGCCCCGGACGATTCCGTAACAAGCTAGTCAACGAAAGCTCTTTCTGAAAAACGACGAAGGCTGTGAAAGCTCTAAGCCTTAGGACTGACCATCCAAAGCACCAGTGCGCCACGGACAGTCCACAGCACCGTACGCAACCAATTCCCAGCGACCAGCCTCCGATGCGTCTCGGCATCGAATGACGCTGTCAACATTGCGTGCTGAGGCACCTGAACCGTAAAGGTGATTAACCAAATCGCAACGACCAGCCCGATACCCAATCCAATCGCCGCCGAATCAACCCCTAGTGGCCGATACCAGATCAGCAACATCGCGGTCACAATTTCAGTCAACATCAGCGGCATCACCACCCACGTCGTCAATCGCTGATGATCCGTTTCATATCGCTCCAATTCGCTCTGCCCAACTCGCGAAAAGAGAGGATAGTGAACGATCTGGACAAACCAAATCAGCCCCACCATCGCTAGCGTCGAAGCAACTTGCAGAAGAAGGATCGCGACTGACATAAAAGCTCATTGGGATTCGGGCTGAGATTACGCGGCATCGCCGACGCGTTTGAATTCGTCCAGTGCACGTTGGCGTGCAAACTTGTGATCCACCATGCACTGGGGATATTTTGTCGTCAGTCGGCCTAACGATGCGGCCAGTTTCTCGGGATCGTGCAGAGCCTTGGCCGGCACGTCCGAAAGCTCGGGACAGAAACGTGTGATGTATTTACCATCGGGGTCGAATCGTTTGCTTTGACTGAACGGGTTGAAGATGCGGAAGTAAGGTACTGAATCCGTTCCTGTTGACGCAGACCATTGCCAGCCGCCGTTATTGGCCGCCAAGTCGCCGTCAATCAACTTTTGCATGAAGTACTTTTCGCCCCATCGCCAATCGATCAACAGATGCTTGGTCAAGAACATCGCTGTGACCATTCGCAACCGATTGTGCATCCAACCGGTTTGATTCAGTTGACGCATTCCCGCATCGACGATCGGATACCCCGTCCGGCCTTCGCACCATGCCGCGAATTCGTCGGGTTCATCACGCCAACAGATTTTGCTGGTACTTCGTTTGAACGGCTGGTGCATCGATACGCGTGGCGCGTTCACCATGACATCAGTGTAAAAGTCACGCCAAGTCAGTTCCGAAACCCAGGTCGCCGGCCCGGTCGCGTCAGGAATCGTGGGCGATTCGCCACCGCGATGCTGGATCGCCAAAGCCAAACATTGACGCGGGGAAACCACGCCCGCAGCCAAATAGGGTGACAATTGGCTGGTTCCGCTGATCGACGGAATATCCCGAGCGCTACCGTAGTCGCTGATTTTCGCTTTGAACTTTGCAAGACCCTTTTCCACCTCAGCTTCGCCCGCCGGCCAAAGATCGGGTCGCGTCTTTGAAAAATCAAACCGCGTTAACTCGGTTGGGATCTTCGATGGCTTCACGTCAAGCTTGGGCTGCTTTGGCGGAATCGCCAGCGGTGTCATGTCATCGCACGCCAACGTGTCCCAAACTCGGCGAAATGGCGTGAACACTTGGTAAGGTCGATCTTCCTTAGTCTTGATTTTCCCCGGCCGCACAATGACTCGATCGTCCGACGCGTGCGCCTGTATCGACTTGCCCTGCAGAGCTTCGACTACTAACGCATCGCGATTGCGCTCGTTGACCTCGTACTCTGCATTGAAATAAACGTTCCCGCAGTCGTACTTAGCGACAGACTCGCAAACCAACTTGGGTACATCGTCAAACCTATCGCACGATACCAATCGCAACGGAATATTGAGCGTCGCCAACGACTGCGAGAGCGATTGGAGGTTTTGCAACCAAAAGTAAACTTTTGCATCCGCATCATCATGAAGCCGCCATTGGCCAGGCGTCAGAATAAAAAGTCCAACAACTCCATCCGTCGACCGTTCCGCCGCGCGAGCAAGCGCCATGTTGTCGGTGACACGAAGATCACGCCGAAACCAAACCAATGACCGCATCTTCTTCAGATCCCATTCTGCAACAAACGTTAAGGTGATTCGGCATCAGTTTCGCAGCGTTGACATGCCACCGTCGACCCCCACCACCTGACCGGTTATCCAGCCTGCCTGATCGCCGAGCAAGAACTCGGCTGCTGCGGCAATGTCATCGACCGTTCCGATTCGCTTCAGCGGATACCGATCTGCCATCGCACTGCGTTTATCGTCACTGCCCAAGAACTTTGCTGCAAGCGGTGTGTCCGTCAGCGCCGGTGCAACGCAGTTGACGCGAATCTTTGGCGCTAACTCGACGGCCAACGTTCGCGTCAGTGCTTCGATCGCGCCTTTGGACGCAGCGATCGACGAATGCATCGGCAATCCCTGTGCAACCGCCACCGTACTGAAGAAAACGACCGACGATTTCTCGACGGCCTTCAACCCCACCAACGCAGCCTGCAGACACTTCACACCGCCGACGACATTCAATTGATAGTCATCCAGCATCGCGGCTGGCTTCAGACCACGAAACGGCCCCAAATTGATCGAACCTGGACAGTAGACCAGACCGTCAATTTTTTCCGGCAATTGACTTGCCGAGATGTCGTCGGCGGTCACATCGACGGGCAAATGCAACACGCCATCAAGACCGGCGAGTTGATCGCAGGTTCGCGAAATCACAAGCACCTGGTCACCCTTTGCAAGAATCCTTTTGACGATCCCCAAACCGATCCCGTGACTGCCACCGACGACGATGTATTGTTTTCCAGACATGCAAAAAGACTACTTTCTGACTTAACGTTAAATGCTTCGCGACCTCAGTAGGCGTATTCTAGATCGATGTCAACCGCCAAGACCGAGGCGACTCTAGATCCGCGCACAGAAGCAGAGCGTTCTTCTTGCTCAATCCTCTAGGCTCGCAGGCTAGTGAGCGAGGAAATCGGAACTAACAACGCTTCGCAGTCCCGCCAAATCGACCGGCGGCTTGGCTTGCCAAGGAACCAAACTCTAATTGATGACCCACGCGAAGGGATCAAACTCACCAAGAGTGCTGGTGGCAAGAATTTTCAAATTCGAACCACACCAGTGGCTAACGTCGCCTGCGCCGCGATAGCCCGGCAATACCAACGGCCAAGCCCAAGGCAAGAAAACTGCTAGGCTCGGGGACGGTCGAAACACTTGCGGTGAAACCAATGTTTTGAAAGTCGACCTGCTGATTCGTCCCTGTCAGAAAGGCGTTCACTGTCCTCACATTCAACGGAGCCAATAAAGCGATGTCCTGGGCCGCGATACCGGGTGACGAGCCGAGTTCTGGCTGAACAGAAAGGGTCCCGACATTCAACCCTGAACCGTTGAAGAATGTGAAATCAATGTTGTCAACGTCATACGCTTCACTGGTGTAGTTCCAAAAGTGAAGATCTGTGATGTCGTATTCTCTTCCAAAATCAAAACGCAGTTCCAGCCCTCCGCCTGGTGCATCGCTGGTAAACCAAATGTGAGTCGTTTGATCATGGAACTCGGTTGCCGTTGCGGACGGCGCATCGATCACTTTGTCGATCGTGCCGCCTGAATAAGTGTTATTGAAACTCCCGGGCGAAGTTCCGGAACCAACCTCGACGGAAATGTTTGAAATGTTCAGATAAACGGCGGCGCCGACCGGATCAACGGCAACCATCAAGAACACGCTTGCCAAGCACACCGCTAGTAAATTTCCAAATCGCATCTTCAAGTTCCAACCGATTCTTCGAAAACGTTTGTTCGTAATGACAACCATCACAACACGACCTTGCCAGCCCCCCTTAGCCTAGCCAATCGCCCACCCTCTATGTGTAGAAAAACCCGTCGTTCACTGAAACCCGTTCGAACTTCGTAGCAGCCACAGTGGAACCGACAGAACCACCACGCATCTAGTCGCGTTGCCGATCAATCGAAATCGACGACAATGTCGCAGACGACGGGGCGATGGTCAGACAAATCCGATTGAATGACACGGCACGACCCGACCGAACACTCGGGCGTCACCAAAATCCAATCGATCACGGACCTAGGCTCCGTAGATGAGTAGGTCATCGTGTCCCGGGTCACCGGCGTATTCGGCCAGAGTCGAAACAGCCCGGACAAAGCGAATGTATCCATCGCGTTGACGGTCGTTTGATCGCTGCCGGGGAAACCTCGAGGGGTCGAGTTAAAGTCTCCCGCGATGATCGTCGGAACGGCATTCTGACTGGCGAGATCGAGAATCATCCGAGCAGACTTTGTTCGCAACGATTCACTTCGATGCGACAGGTGGACTCCCATGACGCGAATGGGACTTGAACCGGGTGGTTTGACGTCGCACATCACACCTCGTTTGCATCCCGCCAACCACGACTCCCAACCGGCATAGTCAGGCAGGTTCAAAAGCGTCGAGTTCGTGATCGGATACTTACTGAGGATCGCGTTTCCGAATCGCCAACTTCCGTAGATCAACGCAAAATCGAGATTGCGTTCCTCGACGCGGAATGGGAATCCAGCCTGCTGGGCGATCGCTTCCGCTTGGTTCTGGCGACCGCTCCAAGTTGCATCGAAATCCACCTCATTCAGTATCACCACGTCCGCGTCGAGATCACCTATCAACGTCGCGATCTTTTTGATTCTCGCAAATTTGGCTGACCCCGGCTCTTCCCAATTGTCATCCGTCGCCCCACGTCCATGAGCGATATTGAACGTGACGACTCGGATCTGCCCATCGAAACTCTCACGCGAGTCAACCACGGTGTCACCACCGCCAAAGTTGAACGTTTGAATGCGATTTCCAGGCGCACAGACGCGTGAATAGAAGTACGGCACCAACGATACTGAAACCAAAAACACCACCGCGTAAAGCACTCGCTTCGCTCTTGGCCAACGCTGTTTGCTTGTTTCAGATTTGGTCGGCTCGTGATTCATGCGACGATATTTCAAGAAAAACTACGACTGTGGAATGCATCGGCGATGGATAATCCGATGCGTTTGCCCGCCGTTCTGTCTAAGATTCTAATCATACGCCCGAGCCGTTGGCTCAAGAGGTGAAATCGATCGCAGTGATTCAAGCAAGGGTATCTCGTGAACCACCGAAACTTCTTTTTGTTGCTGATGCTTATTGGCGGGCTATCACTGGTTGGCGATGCGCAGGCGGATGGGCTGACCTATCGCTGGAACGTCGGTGACCAGTTTGCTTATCAGGCTAAAATCGAAGTCGACAAGCCCGATGAAGTTGAGACGTACGAAGGCGTACTGCGATATGAGGTCAACCAATCCGATGGTAAATGGTTACAGGTAACGTTCCATGGCGGGATGCCCAAGCAAACCAAACGCAAATCTCAATATCAAACACGTGATCCTCGCGAGATGGTTATTCGGATGCCATCGTTTCCTGATCCATTCGCTCGCAATCGATTTGCCGGTACATCATCGACAACCAACAAACTGACAATCAGCCCCACCGGCGAAACCGTCGCGATGGAAGGCGATTCGCAACTGCCGTATCTGATTGGCAACATTTCGCAGTTGCCCTTTGAGCACTTGCAAGGATCGGGCGGCAGTGGCAACGAAGACGCCTGGCAGATCAATGGTGACATCACTGTCGAACAGAGTAGTAGCCAGAGCCGATCGATGTTTCCGTCCGCGTTTGGCCAACAAGCACCACGTAAAGTGCGAACGGCAAGCGAACAGACAAGCTTTCAATTGCAGGGTACCCAAGGTTCCCTAAAGTCGTTCAAGAAAACTTACCTTTTGAAAGCACCGCCGATCGGTGACAAGGCGGCCTACTCGATCCAAGGCCAAGGCATCTGGGTTTTCGATGCCGTCAAACAGATCCCACACTCGCTGCGTTTCGAACAGACGCTGATGACCGAAGAAAGCAATGTTTCGGTTCGCGTGCCGATCAAGATCACGTACGACCTGTTATCCAAAGAGCAGTTGGCGGAAATGGATCGCGTGGCGACCGAGCGCCGTGAAAAAATGGCACGTGATGCAGAGGAACGGAAACGCCAACAAGAAACACCTCTGACCATCGGCGAACAACGATCGGTACTGAAAAGTTTGGCATCGGGCAACGACTCGGAACTCGTGAAAACACTCGGCGAGTTGGCTCAAAAGAAACTGCAAAATCCAGATCCCAAGATCGTCGCCGCGATTGAAAAACATTTGCACGCCGCGAATCGCTCCGTGGCCAGTTCGGCGGACCGCGCGATGAAAGCTTGGTCGCCGGTTTACGAAGAAACGGTCAAGCTAAATCAGGCTTATCACGATCGCTCCTCGCCCGTTGATTCGACCGGAATCCGGGTCCAGTCGACGCGTCAACTTTTCAGCGGCCAGATCATCCAAGCCCAAAACCGTGGCTCGTTCTGGTATCCAGCCGAAGTGATGGAACTGCTGCCCCGGAACCGCGTGTTGGTGAAAATGCGTGGCGGGTCACGCGAAGAAATGGTCCTCGACCTTACCAAGATCCAACTGGCCCCTGACTTAGTCAATCAACCAGCCCAGCCGTCGCGCTCGACTCGTTCGTCTCGGTCAACTTCATCTCGATCGATGTCGACGTCGCTCGAAGAAGACGAAGAAGACAACGATGTCGAATCTGACGACCGCTCGTGGACGGACATTACGGGCAAGCACAAAATCGAAGCCGAGTTCATCGGGTTCAGTGACGGTTCGGTCAAACTAAAACGGGCCGACGGAAAAGAAATCGTCGTCCCCCTCGAAAAACTGAGTCAACCCGATCAACAGCGAGCCAAGGCGTTGCATGACGCACTCGAAGCGGATGACAACCCGTTCGATTGAAACGGGCACGCGATCTCGCCAACGGCTGAACCTGAACGGCGTCTTAGCCCGTTTCATTCAAGGCAGCGATTTCGGTTTCGTTATTTCTTGCGGGCGCGATCCCACGGACTCTCCGTTTCACTCTGTTCGGAATCGGCATCCAAATGTTTCTTGCCATGCCGTTCGTCATAACTGATCGAGTTCAAATACAATCGTTCCACCTTTGCTCGCGCCCAATCCGTTTTGCGCAGAAACTTCAAACTGCTGTTGATGCTCGGTTCATCGTTGAAACAATTGATGTTGATGCGGTCACCCAACCGATCCCAACCGTACTCGGCAACTAAGTACTCAAGCATCGTTTTCAGCGTGATACCGTGCAGCGGATCGTTCGATTGAGATTGATTCATGGCATTTTGTGAAACGAACGGGTTGATCTGAACACACAGTGACGCCCGACCGAAGCGTGCTTGCCGAGTCTCAGACACAGTGTATCTGAACTGTGTGCCTGAACTGCGTATCTGAACTGTGTATCTGAACTGGGCAACGAGCCTTACTGTCTTGCCGACACATTCTAGACTTGTCTCCACAAGTTCTCGATGGGGACAAACGGATTCGCAGTGCGAGTGGTTCCACCGATTGGTTTTGAAGGTATGTTTTTGTGCAGATTGACTTCAAACGGATCCCTATTGTGAATCTTGCCACCTTATGACCATGCAACTGATCGTGACCCATCCGGGCGGAGCCCATAAAGACGATTTCCTTGCCTGCAGTCTGCTGGCACATTTGCATGGCGTTCCGATCCAGCGGCGCGAGCCAACGGACGCGGACTTGGCCGACCCATCGATCTGCGTCGTCGATGTCGGGGGTGATCACGATCCAGACTTGAACAACTTTGACCATCACCAGTTCCCTCGCGATGCACCGCCGCTTTGCGCCTTGTCGCTTGTGCTGCAAAGCATGGGACTTTACGAAGACGCCTTGTCGTTTTGTGCCTGGCTTCGTCCAGCCGAATGGCTCGACACCTTAGGACCGAACCAAGCCGCCAAGTTGATGGGGATTCCTCGGACGGCATTGGGAGCGCTGAATTCGCCCGTCGATATCACTTTGCTCAGCCGATTCGCTGGCAGTAAAGAACTGACGCCCGATAGCCCTGTCTATCAAATCATGTGCATAGTGGGCGAAGACATTGTTAGCTACTTACGAACTTTGCGGCAGCGACTGGACTATCTGAAAGAACATGGTCAGTACTGGAAGGTTGAAACCGATGGCGAACCGATCGGAGCATTGTTCCTAGAAAAGAGCGACGCGATTTCAGATGATCCGTCGTTCGGAATCCACGCGTTCATCGAAAGCGAAGGAAAGCAGGACCAGATCCAAGCGTTGGTCTATCCTGATCGGCGTGGCGATGGATACGGATTGACGCGATACAACGACAGCCAGCGTTTGAATTTTTCGCAAATCGAATCACTCGATGAAGTTCGTTTTGCTCACAAACACGGCTTCGTCGCCAAAGTCTCAACCACCGATCCAGCGCGACTCAAAGAACTGCTGGAACTGGCCGTCGTCAAGGATCAGTAGCTGAACCGGAAAGACGACGCCAGAACTTGAATCGCCTGTCCTTCTGATTTTCGGTTCAATCCGTTTGGAAATCTATCCCAAACCGTGGCGACACGGATTCCATGCTGCGACAATGCACGGCTTCTGAACTTCAATAGGAGGTGACGTGTGATGCGATTCATTTGGATGTCGTCGATCGCTTTGTGTTTGACGCTGGCCGCAATCGCCGACGATCCAGTCTTTTCGGGGCCACAGGTCGGCGAGCCCATCGTCCCGTTCGAAGGCAGGACCGTGCTGGGCGAAAACGCTGGTAAAGATGCCAACGTGATCGAGGGCATCGACGACGGGCCCGCCATGTTGGTTTTCGTCCACCAAGTCACACGTCCGTCCATTGCGCTGGCTCGCTTGCTGGTCAATTTCGCCAACACGAAAAAAGACGAAGGTCTTCAATGCCGATTGGTCTTTCTGACTTCGGATCCAACCGAAACGGAAGCCTGGTTTCGCCGTGCTCGTGGCGCATTGCCCGAAGGCGTTTCACCGGTGATCTCGATGGATGGCATCGAAGGCCCCGGTGCCTATGGGCTGAATCGAAAGATGACGCTGACGATCTTGGTCGCCAATCAAGGAAAAGTAGTCGCGAATTTTCCCCTGGTTCAACCAAGCATCCAAGCCGACGCGACCAAAGTTGGCCATGCGATCGAGAAAGCCCTGGGCCGCGATCAAGCGCCGACATTGCCTGAGATGGGATTCGAGGAACGTCAGATGGGGATTTCGCCCCAGGAGAGCACTTATCGCAAAATGCTGTCGCCAGTCATCCAAAAGACAGCAACACCCGCGGACGTCGCCGCCGCGGCTGAAAAAGTTGAACAGTTTGCTGCCAAAAATCCTTGGTTCAAGCAGCGTGTTCACGAGGCCGCCAGAATGATCGTCGATGCAGGCAAAATTTCAAACTACGGAACTCTAACATCGCAAGAGTATTTGAAGAGATGGGCCAAGGAGTTCGCGCCCGACGAAAATGAAAAGGGCAGCGCCAATCCAGCACCAGCGGACGACGACTCCAACGACACCGATTCCCGATGAAAAACTTTGCGTTCGTGCGATCGATTGCTCGTCAGTTGGATGCGTCGGTCCGTGTCCTTCTCGTTGGAACTGCCCGTGCCCTTCTCGTTTTCGCTGCATTGATCAGCACTTCGTTCGTGGCGAATTCCAAAGCCACGGCAGACGCGGCGGAAATCGATTTTGATACCGAAATTGTGCCGCTGCTTTCGAAGGCGGGCTGCAACGCGGCGAGTTGTCATGGTAGCGCGGCGGGCCAAGCCGGGTTTCGCCTTTCGCTGTTCGGCGGTGACCCCGAATTCGACCATCGGACAATCGCTAGCGAACTTTCTGGCCGCCGAGTGAACCTCGCTCGCCCTGTCGACAGCCTGATCCTGTCGAAACCGACTGCGCAATTGGAGCATGGTGGCGGGCATGTTTTCGACGCCGATGGTGAACCAGCACAGACGATCAAGAACTGGATCGCGACAGGTGCTCGTCGGACAAAACTGCGGAATCTGGATCATTTGCAGGTGACGCCAACGGACTTCGTCGCCGACTCTGTACCGGCAACCGCATCAATTCAAGTGACCGCGTTTTTTGATGATGGACTTCAGCGTGACGTGACTGCCCAGGCCGTTTACGTCAGCCAAAACGAGTCCGCCGTGACCGTCGACGAAGTTGGCAACGCGACGATCCTAGCCCCCGGTCGCCACTGGGCAACGGTGCAGTTTGCGGGCCACGTGACGATGGTTTCGTTCACCACGCCGATAGGTTCCGCCCCGGTCACATTGCCCAGTTCTGCGACGAACAACTGGATCGATGAACCGATCAACGCGACCCTTCGCCAATTGCGAATCGCGCCCGCACCACCGACAAGTGATTCGGCGTTCTTGCGACGGTTGTCACTGGACCTGACCGGCCGCTTGCCGACGCCGACTCAAATCGAAGGCTTTGTTGATGATGAACAGGTTGATCAGCCAAACAAGCGAACTCGAGTGATTGACGAACTCTTGAATTCAGAATCGTTCGTCGAGTACTGGACGCATCGCTTGGCCATGCAATTGCGACTTCGTAAACCGGGCACCGATAAAGTCGCGGCTGACGTATTCTACGACTGGTTAAGAGACCGCGTTGCCGACGACACCGGTTGGGACAAGATCGCAAAGGCGCTGATCGTTGACGAAGGCGACACGCACCAGCACGGTGCAGCGACCGTTCACCGTTTCTTTGCAACAGCGCGTGAAGAAGCCGAGTATGTCAGCGAAGTGATGATGGGCGTTCGGCTGAGATGTGCGAACTGCCACAACCATCCGCTGGACCAATGGACGCAAGACGACTACCACGGACTGGCCGCCATCTTTGCCGGCTTTGAACGAAACCGGCGTGTGCAATTTACTGGGCGTGGAACGGTCGTTCACCCACGCACCGAATCCGACGCGCGACCTCGCATCCCCGGCGATCGTTTTCTGCCACCGAATACCGACAACCGTCACGAGTTTTCACGGTGGCTGACCGACGACGACAATCCGTACTTTGCAAGAGCCATGGTCGGTCGCGTTTGGCAATCATTGCTGGGACGCGGCCTGATCGATCCTGTCGATGACCTTCGTGCGACCAACCCCGCTTCGCACCCCGAACTGCTGGATCAACTGTCACGCTTCTTTGCCGAGAACGATTTCAAACTCCGACCGTTGATTCGTCTGATCTGTAACTCCGCCGCATACCAACGATCATCGGCGGTACCAGCCACTGGCCCGACAGACGACACCGGACAGTTCTACTCTCACGCAATCGTCAAACCGCTGGCTGCTGAAGTACTGGCCGATGCGATCAGTGACGTGACCGGCGTCCGCAATCATTACCCCGATTATCCTAGGGCCGCGCGAGCGATCAACGTGGTAGACCGTGCGTCGACGTCCGACCGCTTACAGTTTCTGGGACAGTGCCCGCCGGGTGAAAACTGTTCCACGTCCAGCAATTCGGATCGTGGTATCGCATCGAAACTGCATCTGATGAACGGAGACTTATTGAACGCCAAAATCATCGACAACGATGGACGGTTGCAAAAAATGTTAATCGACAACATGGCAACCGGCGTCATGGTTCGCGAGCTTTACGTTCGTGCATTGTGTCGCGTTCCCTCGGAC
>JBAUHR010000469.1:0-15538 GCA_049680385.1 Rubripirellula sp.
ACATGCTGTTGACGAATCCGCTGAGGATAAAAAACATCTCGACACCGTAGGCGCCGAATGGCCACTGGAAGCCCAGAGGCGACGAGTACCCGTGTTTGTTGGTGTACACCAGCGTGAAGTGAAACAGCACCAAGTTGATCGCGGCCAGTGCGCGCAGCGAATCGAGTTCGACGATCCGTCGATGTGGCTTCAGGATGGTGGTAGCGTCGTTGGAAGCCGCAACTGTGGAAGTCGAGTCGCAAAGATTCGGATCGGGGGCGGTCATTGCGAATCGGTCTCGATCATGAATGGGTTGGCTTGAACCACGGTGGGCTCAGTCGATTCTTCGGTTTTGAAGAAGAAGTCCTGCAGGCCGTTGGGCGATGGGGAGCTCTTGACGCTCGATCGACAGCAACTTGGTTTGGCGAACGCTTTGCCGCTGTACTCGGGGCGGGCTGGTTCAGCCGAGGTTTCCATTTTCCCTCGCATCCATGAACCCAGCGATGACGATTCCGGTGCGTAGGGGTCGGCAGAGGTTACGGATTCATCGAACTGAATCACGCTAGTAAATTTGTAGGCGATACCACCGCCGACGGCGCAGAAGGCTAGCAGGGGGAACAAAACACGCATCGAAAGACTCGGTCGTAAGGATTCGGCACTTCCCAAACCGTAGGTTGCCCGACCGTTTCGCGTCGCTCCCTACCCGTGGGGACGTGCGATTTCGTCACACCGTCGCGGCAACTTGGCGGTTTAGCCGGGTCATGCCGGCGGTAGGGAATGGGCGGGAGGCGCCGATTGGTTTGCCGGATTGCCCCGTTTGTGGGCGAATTGGGGGTGGCGAATTGGGTGGGCGAATTCCTGGTTTTCGCCCCCCTTTCGTCCAATCGAGTGGTGAAGGAAACTACGTCTCGGAACGGACTTTTGCGACCTTTCGGTTGTTTTCTGTTTCTCGACTGTTTTCGTCTCTCGACACGCTGGCGGAGTCACGCCTTGAAATACGTAATCGTGATCCCTGATGGATGTGCCGACGAGCCGATGGAGTCGCTTGGCGGAAAAACGCCGCTGCAGGCTGCAAAATTACCTGCGATGGACTCGATCGCTGCACGTGGATGCCAGGCATTGGCCAACAACACGCCGAGCCATTTGCCGGCCGGCAGCGAGGTCGCCAACCTGTGTCTGCTGGGCTATGACCCCGACGTTTACTTTACTGGCCGAGCACCGCTGGAGGCCGCCGCCCAGGGGATCACGCTAGGCCCAGACGATTGGGCGATCCGCTGTAATTTGGTCACCGTCGAAGATCAGATCATGGTCGACTTCACCGCGGATCACATTTCGACGGCCGAGGCGACTGAGTTGCTGAAGTCGGCGCAAGAGAAACTGTTGTCGGGCACTGGCATCGACGCTCGGTTGGAATTTGTTCCTGGCGTCAGCTACCGAAACCTGTTGATCTATCGTGGTGTGGCTGGTGAAACCGCTCCGTTCGCGCGAGACACTCGCAGCCGCGCGCCGCACGACTTGACCGACACCAGTGTCGCCGACGATTTTCCGCGTGGCCCGGGCAGCGACTTGCTGGTCCGGTTGATGAGCGATTCGTTCGAGCTGTTTGCCGATCATCCGGTCAACAAGAAACGAGTCGCCGAAGGCAAGCGTCCGGCGACCAACCTATGGTTGTGGGGGCTCGGCGGCGCGCCGAGTTTGCCATCGGTTCAAGAGCGGTTTGGGATCCAGGGCGTGATGATCACGGCGGTTGATTTGCTGCGCGGGATCGGGGCGCTGGTGGGATGGCCACGAATCGAAGTCGAAGGCGCAACCGGTTACTTGGACACCGACTATGGCGCCAAGGGACGTGCTGCGATCGAGGCATTGGACAAGTACGACTTGGTTTGTGTACACGTCGAAGCGCCGGACGAAGCGTCACACGAAGGCCGTGCCGATGCAAAGATCGAAGCGCTTCAGCAGATCGACCATCACATCGTGGGGCCAATTACCGAAGCACTTGCTAAGCATGGCGATCACCGGATTTTGGTTTTGCCGGATCACCCGACTTTCTGTCGTACGAAAAAACACTCGCATGGAATGGTGCCGTTGGTCATGGCCGGAACGGGTATCAAGCCAGACGGCCAAGCGACCTATGACGAAGTCGCTGCCGAAGCGTCCGGGCGAACGTTCCCGAAGGGATGGGATTTGATGCAAGCGTTCGTTCAAGACTGATCGCTTCATTCGCTCGTCTCTCGCCCGTGCCCTTCACCTCAACTGTTATTCCTTACCAAACACCGGTTCGAAATGTCCCTGATTGTTCAAAAGTTTGGCGGCACCAGTGTTGCCGATGTTGAAAAAATTCGCGCAGCCGCTCGCAAGGCCATCCGGGCGCAGCGGCAAGGTCACCAAGTCGTCATGGTGGTCAGCGCGATGGGCAAGAACACGGATGTGTTGTTGGATTTGGCAGGTCAAATCGGCGAGCACCCGCCGGCGCGTGAAATGGACATGCTGCTTAGCACCGGCGAACAGGTCAGTGTTGCGCTGGTCGCGATGGCGATCCACGAACTTGGGGCCAAGGCGATCAGTTTGACAGGCGGTCAAATTGGCATGAAGACAGACAATAGTTTTTCGAAGGCTAGAATTCAGTCGATTTCGACCGAGCGGATCCAGCGATTGCTTTCCGAAGGAAACATCGTCGTTGCGGCGGGATTCCAAGGCATCGATGATGACCTGAACATCACGACGCTTGGTCGCGGCGGCAGCGACACGACGGCGGTTGCTTTGGCAGCGGTTTTGGGTGCCGACGCCTGCGAAATCTATACTGACGTTGACGGTGTCTACACGACCGACCCGCGGAAACTGCCCGAGGCCCGCCGCGTTGAAGTGATCAGTTACGACGAGATGCTTGAACTGGCCAGCCTGGGTGCCGGCGTCATGCACAGTCGTTCGATCGAGTTTGCCAAAAAGTTTGGTGTTCCGATCCACGTTCGCAGCAGTTTCTCGGACACCGAAGGCACGATGATCGTGGCCGAGCCCGAATCGAAGACTCAGCCCGTCAGCGGTGCGGCGATGACCGCCGACGAGGCTCGCGTGACCGTGTTGGGCGTTCCGGATGTGCCTGGTAAGAGCTTGCAGATTTTTTCGGCCATCGCGGCGCGAAAGATCGCGGTCGACATGGTCGTGCAGAATGTTGGGCAAGATGGATCGGCGGACATTTCGTTCACCGTGCCTCGAGGCGAACTGGCGGCCACGCTGGCAGCGTTAAATTCGGTCATCAAGTCGGTCGGCGCCAAGGGCGTCACGCACGACGACGAGGTCTCAAAGGTCTCGGTCGTCGGAATGAATATGGCGACACAAGCGAATGTGGCTTCGCGGATGTTTCGCGCGCTTGCTGATGCGGGCGTGAATATCCAAATGATCACAACCAGCGAAATCAAAATCTCGGCCTTGGTTTCCAAACGGCAATCGGCTGACGCTCTACGCGTCGTTCACGAAGCGTTTGATCTGCACATTCGTCCTGCCGACGCAAAGAACTGGAAACAGATCAAAGCTGAACGTACCGAAGCTGATTTTGAAACGTTGGTCAATCGGTTGCGAGCCGATGCACTGGAGGCGTTGACGTTGACCGGCATTGCGTTAACGAACGATCAAGCGCGAGTGACATTGCATGGTGTCCCGGATCAGCCTGGGATTGCGGCGGACATGTTCGAAATGATTGGTCAAGCCAGCATCTTTGTCGACATGATCGTGCAGGGCTATGATGGCGAAGATGGATCGACCAGCGTTTCGTTGACTGTCGAGAAAAAGGATTTGGCAAAAACGATCGAGGTCGCCAAAACGATCCAGACAAAGCACGGCATGCGTGATTTGCAAAGTGCGGACCATATCGCCAAGATCACAGTCAGCGGCATTGGTTTGCGCAGCCACACGCACGTCGCGACACTATTGTTTGATCGATTGGCGGCTGACAATATCAACATTGAAATGATCAACACAAGCGAACTGCAAGTCAACGCTGTCATTGATGCCACCAACGCAGCCCAAGCCACCGAAAGTCTGAAGAAGGCTTTTGCCGAATCGCTGATGTAGCGCGCGAAAATTTGTGGAAAGGGGGGAGGCAGAGTCCAGGGATCGCCAAGTTGAACCTTTGGTTACACTTACTTGGGGTGTCGGTATCGAAGATTTTGTTGGATCCGCCGCGTTGGCGATCGTTCAGCTATGATCGAAGTCTCGTCTTTTCCTACTTCTTCTTCTCTTTCGACTCGGGCCTGATCTTTCATGGGCGTTCGCTTCGCGTGTCATGTTTGCGGCAAGCAACTGAACATCAAACAAGAACTTGCGGGTCGGCGTGGTATTTGTCCAAAATGCCAGGCCAAGTTTCGCATTCCGAGGGAAGACGCCCCCTATTCGATGGCGATCCAGGACGCGCCGCCGGATCCAGCGCTGCGATCGGCGGTCGCCAGCAATTCGGATGCACCGGAGAATGTCCAATCAAGTGCCAAAATTGATTTGATCGCGAACGATCCCGATGCGGCTTGGTATGTCCGCCCACCCAGTGGCGGCCAATACGGGCCCGCGTCCGGTGAATTGTTGAAGCAGTGGATCGCTGAGGGGCGGGTGGCGGCGACGGCTCTGATATGGCGGGACGGTTGGCCCCAATGGCGATCAGCCGACGAGGCGCTTGCAGAAATCGCATCGGCGCTTCCCCGGTCGGCTCAGGAACCGATTGCGGCGGCCTCGACCAGCCCATCGGTGGCGTCATCCAGCGTCGCAGCGGCCGGCGGCCCGGCGATTGCTGCCGTAAAGACCGAAACGCCAGCTTTTGCGGGGCAATCGAGCATCGGTGCCGAGCGGCGGTCGCGAAATTTCAGACGACTGTTTTGGGTGGGTGTTCTGTCGCTGATCGCGATCGTGTTGGCGGTGGTTCTGGTTGTCCTGATCAACCGTTCGGCCGCTTAGCGTCGAGCGGTAAATTACTGTCCGAAACCACCCGCCCGCGTCCGACTCTGCCGAGGGGAGAGTGTTAGCTGGTGCGATACTTATTTCCCGCACGATCCTTAGCTTCCGGTTGGCCAACTACCCGCTTTGCGGATGGCACACTAGAGTATTTGTTCAGGCGTGACCTCGCGGAGGCATGTCCAATGAATCTAGTAGCCAGTCTTTCTCAGAGATGGAGTCCATCATGCGTTTGATCGTTTGTTTAGCCGCACTTTTCGCAGCCTCGGCAACGCCCCAGTGTGTCGTGGTGTCCGGTGCCGCTGAAACCGCCGAAGCAACCGAGGCCGAAGTTGTTGAAGTGTTTGGCGAAGGCAAGTTGACAATTCCGGCCGACTTCGAGCGTGTGAAGCCGAAGATGGGCATGATCGAGCATGAATTCCAAGTCTCGACGGGCGAAGGCGACGATGTGACTACCGGCCGTGTCACGATGATGGGGGCAACCGGCGGGATCGAGCCAAACATCGCACGTTGGAAAGGCCAGTTCGCTGGCGGCAACAAAGAAGCCAACAAGACTGAAAAGTTGAAGGTCGGCAAATGGGACGTTTACATCGTCGATCTTAACGGCAGTTATGGCGTCTCGATGGGCGGCGGGCCGTTCAGCGGCGGCAAAGTCGTCCAGCAACCAGACTATGGGATGACGGCCGCGATCTTGGCAAACCCCGAAGGCAAGACTTACTTCATCAAAATGATTGGTCCGGGTTCGGTCGTAAAAGCCAACCGTGATGAGTTTGTCAAAATGGTCAAGAACTTGAAGTAGTTTCTTCTCGCCTCAATCCAGTACAGTCACCCTCAAGCGCCGCGCCAGTATGAATATCCAGAGTTTTTTGGAACACCACGGTATTGTCCGAAATCCGTTTGCTGAAGAGGACGCTCAAACGGACCAAGTGTTCAAAGAGCATTGTATCAGCAGCGCTTATCACCCGATTTGGGACAAGGTGTATGGTGACCCCAAGGAGCCGTCGACGTCGATCGTCTTTGGTCCCAAGGGTTCTGGGAAAACGGCGATGCGATTGCAGATCGATCGTCACATTCAAAGGTTCAATCAAGAGAACCCGGACTCGCGAGTTTTCTTGATTCGCTATGACGATTTCAACCCGTTCTTGGATCATTTCTGTGAACGGATGAGTCGTCGAACGAACAAGAAAACCGAACGTGTTTTCGAAGCGTGGCGGTTGTGGGACCACATGGATTCGATTCTCTGCATCGGTGTCACCGACTTGGTTGACCGAGTCCTACGCGACGATGGTGACGGCAGTAAGGGCCCGCGTCTTGACGCCGGTGATCTGAAAAATATTGATCGCACTTCGGCGCGTGATTTGTTGTTGTTGGCCAATTGTTATGACCAATCGACGGCGTTGGCGTTTACCGATCGCTGGACAAAACTTCGCAAGCGACTGCGATACAACAACGCTTCGGCGACTTGGCCGTTGATTTTGGCGGCGGCTTCGTTTGTCGCTTCGGTGGCGTTGGTTGGATGGCTGTTTATTCGCGGTGGTGGCCAGGGTGCCGATGGCGAAGCCATTCCAGTTAGTCCGCACTGGTTGTGGCTGATCCCGTTGGTGACGCTGATCGGTGGCATTCCGTACTGGATCAAGTGGATCAAGAGCCAATCGGCCGCCTCTGGTATTCGCAAACACATGCGGGTCGGCAAACGTGAAACCGGGACGTTGCGAAATGTGCTGATGAAGTTTCCGTCAAAGGAATTGGCTAGCCAACCGCTGCCGCGTTACGATCGCACGGATGATCGCTACGAAATGCTGAACAAGTTTCGCGGGATCCTTTCACGCTTGGGATACACCAGCGTGACCGTTTTGATGGACCGGGTTGACGAGCCCGATTTGATCGGCGGCAAACCCGAGTTGATGCAGCGATTTGTATGGCCGATGTTGGACAACAAATTACTGAAGCATCAAGGCATCGGATTCAAGCTGTTCTTGCCACAGGAATTGCACCGCGACGTTGAACGCGAGACTCGCGAATTTCACGAGCGGGCGAGGCTTGATAAGCAGAACGTGATTCCAGCGTTCCAGTGGACGGGCGAGGCGCTTTACGATTTGGCTCGCGCCCGGATGTTGGCGTGTGCGGCCGACGGGCGATCGCCGGAACCGAAAGACTTGTTCGGTGACGACATCAGTTACGAACGACTGCTGGCTGCGTTTCAATCGCTGCGAGTGCCGCGTCACTTGTTCCGACTGCTGTACCGAGTTCTGGTTGACCATTGCAACCGGCACACCGACGCCCAACCGGTCTTTAAGATCAAGGGCGAAACGTTCGAGTCCGCGCTGGCCGTCTATTCACGCGACGCCGACGTCACGGCCGGCTAAATAAATTAGCACTGTCTGCCCGCTTGTTTTCCGTGTCGGTTCAAACAGGCTAGCAGCCTGCTGCTACGCGGATACCTACTGCCACTGGGCCATTTTGGATTCGATAAAGTCGATGACTTGTTGGTGTTGTTTGGCGCCGCGGTCTTCGATCTTGATCGGTTCGCCGAATGCGAAACGAACCGTTTTGGTGGGGTCGACTGGGCCAAAATCTTTGATCCGTTTGCCGTTGCCCCATGCGTCGGTAAGCAGTGCGAATGGGACCACGGGGACGCCCGCACGCAGGGCTAGTTTGATACCGATGCTGTTGAATTGGGCAGGGTCGAACGTGACGCTGCGAGTGGTTTGTGGAAAGACGACGATCGAGATTCCGTCTCGTAGTCTCGCCGTTCCGCCTTCCATGACGGCCTTGAAGTCTTCGCGTGGATTGTTGCGGGTGACAGCGATCGGATTTCGCGATCTCAGAATATGACGGAACACGGGATAGTCGATCAGGCTTTGCTTGACCACGAAGGTGACTGGCAAGACCGGCCGAAGGATGGCCGGCAAGATGATCGTTTCCAGCGTGCTCATGTGGTTGCCGACAAACACACACGGTGACGCCAGCGAGCGAACGTTATCGATGCCCGTGACTTCGGTTTTTACGCCGACAGATTCGAGAGCCGTTAGGACTTCGTGGCTGCTGCGACTCCACTCTGCACCGTCGTATTCGCCATGTCGAGCTTTGACGCTGGACTTGTACACGTTCCAGCCAAACTTGCGATAGAAGTTCAGTGACGGAAAGACTCGCGAGATCCAAGACACGCTCGTCGGTGCGGATCGATAGACACCGTCGTGGTACGCCAGCATATCGGGAAGACTCGAATCGTTCGTTTGCATGGGCGAAGGGGGAGGCTTTGGTAGTCGCTCGCTGGACCAACGAAACTCTTGGCGAGTTTCGCAACCAGAGCGCGTGCGCGTTGAACGGTTGTTTGGGGCCGTTAGTTCTTAACGCGGACAAGTTTCATGATGCGACCGTCGACATTCCAGTCTTGGACGTACAGGTTGCCGTCGGCGTCCCAGTATGATCCGTGCGTGCCGCTGAATTCGCCTTCGACCCATTCGGATTGAGGGACGTTATAGTTTCGACCTTTGGCTGGATCGGGGTTGAAACCGACGACGGCCATGATCGTGTTGGTCTTGTCCAAAATCACAAGTCGGCCTTTCAGGTCTGGTACCGAAACATAGTCGCCTTGGATCGCAGCCGATGTTGGTTCGCCGATGTCGCGGATCACTTCGTCGATGAACTCGCCGTCGAGTGAGTAGTGCAGCAATCGGCCACGCGGTTTGTGATTGCGATCACAGATCAACAGCCGGTTTGGTTCGTATCGGGTGTCCAGCGTCATCCCGTGAGCCGTGTTGAACTCTTTCATTTCGTTCCCCTTGCTGCCGAAGTGCATCAGGTACTTGCCGGTTTTGTCGTACTTGAAAATGTGGTTGCTGGCATAACCGTTGGACAAGAAAATGTCGCCGTTGGCCGCAACGGTGATCGCGGTCGGGCTGAACTTGATCTTGTCTTTCAGGCCTGATTCGGCGGGCACGCCAAGATGCAATACGATTTCGCCCGAGTGTGCGTTGAACTTGATGCCTTCGCCGTCCTTGTTGCGAGCACCGTAGATGAACTCGCTATCGGATTCCTCGCGAATTTCCATGTCGTGGATGTTCGAGTACTCTTTGCCGAGATACGACTGGACGACTTTTCCGTCGGGCGAAAACACAAACACGCCTTCACCCGCGCTTGTGTAAATGTTGCCCGCTTTGTCGACAACCACTCCGCCATGCGTTGAACCGATCGCCGAATGGCCATCGGGGCGCAGTCCCCAGCCTGGTACCGTATCAAAGGTCATCAAGCCGCAGCCCATGCGGACGGGTTTGGCATCTGTCTGGGCAAACGCCGGACTGGCAGCGCTGAGGCCAAGAATGAGTGTTGTCAAGAAAACGAATGAAATGCGTTTCATGTTCAGGACTCTAATGGTGAGGTGGGAACGGGGGGATGGGATGGTGATCGCTGATGCGGGCATTAGCGTAGTCGATCGGCCGACACCTGATAGCAATCCGCAATCCAGAATTGCAAGTTTAGCGGAGTCGCCAATCGTTTGGATCTTCCGTTATCCTAAGCCTCATGAGTGGTCTTTTTCATCAAATTCACCGTCGTCTCGATCGCCTGCGACATCGCCGCAGCACGCGTCGCGGTATCGGGATCCTGTTTTGGGCGTTGTTGCTAGTGTTTGGTTTATTGGGGATTCGGTCGAGTTCGGATTCGAGTGCCGTTCCGATCCACCGGACTCTGCTTCGTTACATGACGGGGCCAACCGATCAGGTTGCCGCTATCGACCCGGCCTCGCGTCTGCAGATCGGTGACCCGGTTTTTTTCCAAGACAACGGTGGCGATTGGTCTCAAGTCGGGCATGTCCTTTCGCTCCAGCCCGTCTCGTCTAACCCTGTGCCGTCGCAACTACGCATTGCCTGGTACGCGCTCGATTTGGAACCGCACGAAGCACGGATGACTCAGTATCGCAGCAGCGGTCGTCTTGAAGACATTGTCGCAACCATGTTGCCGGACGAACAGCGCCAAAAAATTGTCAAGCGATTAACCGACGCAATGGCTCAGCATGGCGAGCAGCTTTCGGCGGCTTATGTGCCGCTGGTTCAATTGAGTTTGCAACGGTCGTTGCCGATCATCGAAGATGAGTTTCGCAATTCGGTCGAGCGGCACCGCGACGAAGTCGACGCGTTGCTGGCACGCTGGAACGACCAGGTGGTGCGGGACCGTCTGATTCCCCTTGCGCGGCGAGAAATTTTGCCGATCGTTCGCCAGCATGGTGAACCGGAAGCCGAAAGGATCGGCCGCGAATTGTGGGACAAAGCGTCGATTTGGCGTTTTGGTTGGCGAGCGATTTATGATCGATCGCCGTTACCTAAGAAAGACTTGTTGCAAGAAGAGTGGGATCGCTTTGTTGAAGAACAAGCCATTCCTGTGTTCGAATCGCACATGGACGAGGTGGTCGTTGCAGTTCAGGAGATCGTGACCGACGTTGCCGCAAACCAATCGATACGGTCCGAGTTGTCGGCTGTCGCATCCGAGATTGCGGCGGATCCGCAGGCTCGTGATTTAGTTCGCGTGATCTTGAAAGAGACGTTTGTCGAGAACGCTCGGCTGCGGCAAGTTTGGGCCGACGTTTGGACCAGCGACGAGGCTCGCCAAGCCTTCGCGTTGACCGGTGATCGTTTGGAACCGATCGCACGCCAAATCGGTGACGATCTGTTCGGAACGCGAGAGACGGGACTCAATCCAAACTTCGCTCGCGTGTTGCGGAATCAAATACTGGGAAAGGACCGACGCTGGATCGTGGCGACTCGTATCGGTTCTGGTCCGGTCGTTGGTGATGGCGAGATCGTGATTTTGCCTGCTCGCGAAACGACGTCTTTCCCGATGGTGTACATGGCCGACGAAAGCGAGACGCCGTGATGACCGACGAACATTCGATCCATCCAGAATCTGACCATGCCCAGCATCCGCTGCGATTAGTGGATTTGAACGTCAGCATTGGCGCGATGACGTTGTTGGCCGAAACCAACGTGACCTTGCCGGGTGGCAAGATCACGGTGGTCGTTGGCGGCAGTGGCGCGGGTAAGTCGGTACTGCTGCGTGTTTTGGCCGGATTGCTGCCGCGGGATGGCGAGAAAATTCGTTGGCGAGGCGACATTCAGTGGGAACCGGCCAGCAGCGATTCGTCACTAGCGATGACGCCAAGGGTGGGAATCGTTTTTCAGCAGTTTGCTTTGTTCGACGAGCTCTCGCCGATCGCCAACGTACAGTTCGGAATTGACCATCGCAGCGATCCTGATCAGCCGCCGGCTCAAACGGCAAGCGAGTGGCTTGATGAGCTGGGGGTGCCGTCGAATCGCCAAGTTGCCAATCTAAGTGGTGGTCAGAAACAACGGCTGGCGATCGCTAGGACCTTGGCGGCGAATCCCGATATCGTGTTGTATGACGAGCCCACATCGGGGCTTGATACGGCGAGCGGACGAAAGGTTGCGGATTTGATTCGCCGTACCCAATCGTTGCACCGGCGCACCAGCATCGTCGTCACTCACGACTACGAAACGTTGCTGCCGATTGCCGATGAAGTGCTGTTGTTGGACAGCCACGAAAAGCGTTTGGTTTCGGTTCCTCGCGACCATTGGGCCGAAATTCCTGATCGAATGAAACCCGTGACGGCCGAGTCGGTCGATCGGCCGGGGCGTGGCAAAGCCGCTTGGGTGATGGCGAGAACCGATGGTTTTTTTACTGCTAGTGGCGCAGTTGCGGTCGCGGCATTGCGTTTGCCGTTTGATGCGTTTCCGGTGTTTCCTAAGTTCGCTTGGGGGCTGCGTTTTTTTGCTCACTATCTGCGATTGATCGGTGGAGTTTCGGCGTGGGTGTATTTGATTTTGGCCGGCGTGATCACGGGGTTCACGGCAACGTATTTCACGTTTCGTTTTTTGCCGTTTCGCATGTACACCCAACCGCTGTTGATTGACGAGCTGCTGTCATCGATTGGGTTTGCGTTGTACCGCGTGTTGGTGCCGGTTTTGGCCACGATTTTGATCGCTGCGCGTTGCGGTGCTGCGGTGGCCGCAGATGTCGGCGTCAAGCAGTACGGTGGTCAGGTCGATGCGATGCGAACGCTCGGTGTTCGACCGACGTCTTATTTGTTGGCGTGCATCGTGATGGCGTTTGTGGTGGCATCGCCGATTTTGCAGTGGATGGCGTTCACGTCGGCGCGGCTCGTGTCGTTGTTGACCTTCGCGCAGACTTATCCCGATATTGGTCCCTATTTTTGGGAACAGCATTTTTACCGCAACTTGACGGAGACGGACGCCGTCGGCGGATGGATGTCGTGGCCCAAGGGTTGGGGGTGGGTGGCGATCAAGAATTTGGCCTGTGGTATCGGCACCGGGGCGATCGGTTACTATCGTGGAGTATCGCCGAAGTTTTCGGCGGGTGACGTCAGTGACGCGATCACATCGACGGTGTTGTGGACAACGCTGTACGTGTTGTTGGTCCATTTCGTCGTCGCGTTATTGGAATTTTAATGGGCGATTAGCCCATGCAATCTCTCATCAGGCTCAGGCAAACTGTGGACAAGAAAGCGAAAAAGCGGCTCGAGGTCATCAACAAGAAACTGCAAACCCTGCGTCCTCGATTGGCGGGATCACGCGAGCAAGCGGACGATCCGCAAGAATTGAAGCAGTTGGAAGATGAAGTTGCGGCGCTGGAGGCCGAAGCGGCCGAACTGAAAGCGTCGAAGTAGAAATACCGATCGAACCGCTAGGGTGATTCGCTTGATCCTGAAATGATCTGGTCGGCGATGAACTCACTTAGGGTAGCCGTGTTGGGATAGTTCCAGGCAACCATCGGCGTCAGTTCGACGCCCGACCAGTCTTCGATCTCGCCGCTCATTTCGACGGCGGTCATCGAGTCGAGGCCGTAATCGGCGAATGGTTTTTCTAGCGCGACATCGACTGGATCGACGCCGGCGCGAGCGACCAGCCACTGGCTCATCCAGTTCTGGGTTTCCAGCAGGATGCTGTTGCGGTCGTCTGGTTTTGGGTTCGGCGAAATGGATGGCAACGGGATCGGCACTTGTTCGCTTCCCGAGGCTCGGTCGTATCGGTAGCGCGTCTTGATCTCGTCGGCGTCGAAACGCTCGCGACAGAGGTGGCGTTGAACTTTGCCGCTGCTGGTAACGGGCACCGTTGCGGGACGCACTAGCCACACGTGTCGTGGATCGACTTCGTGAACCTCGATGACGGCCCGGCGAATCGATCGGACCGTTTCGGGCAATGCCGATTCGTCGTAGTGACGCGGAAGTTCCGCAACGATCGCTAGCGCTTCGCCTCGCCCGCTATCGATGGCAAACGCAGTGCATCGGCCTGCGCCGGTTCCGATGGTTTCAACCGTCGTGGATTCAATGTCCTGGGGAAACAGGTTCCGCCCGCGAAGGATCACCAAGTCCTTTCGTCGGCCAGTGACATAGAGATCGCCGAGGTGCAGAAAGCCTAGGTCGCCGGTGCGATAGAAGCCCGACGAGTGGTCGCCGTTTGGTTCGCTGTTTGGTTCGCCGGCGATCGATGCGCGGAACACCTCTGCGTTCTCTTCGGCTCGGTTCCAGTAACCGGCGGTAATCGCGGTGCCGCGAAGCCAGATTTCGCCGATGGTTCCTGGGTCAACTTCAATGCGCGTTTCGGGATCCACGATTCGCAGTTCGGATTCGTGCGCTGCGGTGCCACAGGAAACGAGTTTCTGGAATTCCGATCCGCGTCCGGTATCGGTGACGATGGGGGTTCCCGATCGGACGGAGTCTCGTTTGACAGTGATCAGCTTGGGTTCGGCGGGCCCGTCACCACCGGCCGCCAACAATGTTGCTTCTGCTAAGCCATAGCACGGGTAGAACGCGGCTGACGAAAAACCGCTACTAGAAAACCGGCTGCCAAAGTCTTGCAGGGTTCGTGCCAGGACCGGTTCGGCGCCCGAGAATGCAACTTTCCAACGGCTTAGATCCAAGTTGTCGGTTTGGTCGGGCGAGATTCGATCGACACAAAGTTGGTAGGCGAAATTCGGTGCGCCGCTGAATTGCGCGTCGAAGTCGCTGATTGCTTGCAGCCACCGGATCGGTCGTTGCAGGAACGACGTCGGGCTCATCAGGACAGTCCGGCCACCGATATACAGCGGCGCCAAAATTCCACCAATCAGGCCCATGTCGTGAAAAAACGGCAACCAGAAAACTCCGGTGGCAACACTGGCCGTTGGGTCGGACGGTTCTTGAAATTCGATTCCAAACCCGCGGCGGATGGCTTCAAGGTTGGCCAGCAAGTTGCGATGGCTGACCATCACGCCCTTGGGGTCACTCGTGCTGCCGCTGGTGTATTGCAGCAGCGCAAGGGTGTCCGGGGCGTTTGGCAGTGCATCGGTCAGCGAATCGGTCAGCGAATCGGGATCAATCCAGAATTGATTCGCTTGGTCAGGCAGATCGCCGCTGGTGACGATCCGGCGAAGCGATGCAGCCGCGGGCGACAGCTTGCTTGGGTCGATGGCATCGATCGTGGCTTGGTCGCCCAAAATGGCCTGGGGGCAACAATCAGCCGCAGCCGAATCGAGCCGTGGCATCGATCGCCCTGGTTTGGGATAGCTGGTCGGCACGGGAATCCAGCCAGCGATTTGGCAGCCCAGAAAACCAGCCAGAAACTCGATTCCGGGCGGGTACAGCAGCAGGGCTCGAGGCGGATGGTTCTCTGCGGAAGTTGGATCCATCGCATCGGTCAAAAGCGATGCGACTCGGCAAGAACGTCGCCAGAGGTCTGCATAAGTCCATGACACCTCGCCTGAACGACCAGCGGTTGTCTGGTCATTCAAAAAAGTGGCGGCAATTCGGTCGCCATGAAGTTCGGCACGCTTCCCGATCCACTGGGCGAATGTGGTCGCGGCAAGGAGTTCGGGAGGTGCCATTTCTGATGGGGACCTTAGGTCAGACGATTCAAATCCGCTGCGACATGGCGAGTGAGGCAGGTTTTCCGCGGGCGCAAGTGCCGACGCAGGAGCAGGATTCTAAATGATGTGACCAATCCGCACAGGGCAGAACAAAACAGGGCAGAACAAACGTCGCCCTCGATCGAAATCGGCGACTTTAGAATCCGCGGTAGGTCCGGATCGGAGTTCCGCTTGTCATTGGCGGCAGGATTTCCGGGCCGCTGAACCGCGGGAATGGGGCCGCGTTTCCGCGATAGTAGTTGCGGCGAACTGCGTTCCCATAGAAATGGAGCGGGCGGTAGGGCCGGAATTCGATCGGAGTCGACTCAATCTGTTGACGGTACGCACCTGTCGCGATGATCACTGGTGACCAGCCGGGTTCAGCCGAAACGTGCTGAGCGGATCCGAAAACAACCGTCGCAGCGACCACAAGACCAGCAAACTTACGCATCAAACGCCCTTGAAGATTTGAATTTTTCATGGATAGAAGTGCCTCGCAGTAACCCCGAGGCGTTGAATCGATTTGAAATTGACGATAGCGGCAACTTTTACCCAGTCGTCGTATTTTGACTCGTCCTAACAAAAGTACCACGTCTCCGAAGCTGTACAGCTCCACTTCATCGGATTAAGCAAAAAATTTAGCTCGCCACCCGTCATGACTATCCCATTCGGCATTTCGGCCGAGGTGGCGCGTTGGGGAGTCGGAAAA
>JBAUHR010000470.1:0-1894 GCA_049680385.1 Rubripirellula sp.
AGACTATGTCATGGTCGGCGGAACGTTCGGGTTGAGCCTGAACCACTAAGAAGAAATCGTTATCCCAATTGCGAAATCGAAAGCGGCTGCTGGAAGGAAACTTCCGGTGGCCGTTTTTTCGTTGCGCCGACCTATTTAATCGCAATAGTTTCGGCACGCATGCTTGGCCGAATGATCCTATCTAGGCGCACAAAAAAACCGAAACGATTGCACAGTCCTGAGACTAGCAACCGTTTCGGCGATGTGTGTTCTTCGATCGGGTCTCGGCCGAAGCCGAGTTCGAATTACGCTTTCGTCGCGAGAGCTCGTAATTCGTCAAGTTCAACCGTCAAGCGGTGACGAAGTGGGCTTTCTGGACGCAACTCGTCTTCGAGCAGTTCTTCGGCCTTTTCAAAAGTTTCTTCGGTTCGTTTGTTCGTTTGGATCAGCTGACGAAACATCGTTTCGACGGTGGACTCGGTAAGCAAAATAGTTTCCCTTTCTATGATGGATCGCGTCGTTACTGCGAGGAACCGAGGTCACGAATCATGGGTCAAGATTCGAGTCAGTTCCTGTCGCCATCCGCAGCAAGCCCGCACCTACTGATTCTAGAATAGCGAAATCTGTCTGCAAGGGCTAAAGATCGTCAGGTTGGCTCGAACACCAAAGTAAGTTGGCGCCGCGCTGGTGAACTGAACGGTCGCTTTCGATCAACCGCCGTCGCTGCTGAGTTCCGCGATATGCTTGGCCGTTTGCTCAACGGTGAACCGAATTTGCTCTTCGCTGTGCTCGCTTGTCACGAAGAAACGCAGTCTTGCGGCCGATTCGTCGACGGCGGGATACAAGATCGGTTGTACGTTGATGCCATCGCCTTTCAACCGGTTCGACAACCGAAGTGCGAGCATCGAATTTCCGGTGATGACTGGCACGACCGGCGTACCGGCGCTATCACCGGTGTCCAGCCCCGCTTCGCGACAGAGCGAAAGGAACAATTCGCTCCGCTTACGCAGCCGATCCACCCGTTCTGGCTCTCGCTCGAGCGTATCGATTGCCGCGAGTCCAGCGGCAACTTGCGCGGGGGGCATCCCGACGCTAAACACGAATCCGGGCGCCGTGTAACGCAGCAATTCGACTAGGGCTTGGCTGCCGGCGATGAAACCGCCACACGATGCGGCACTCTTACTTAATGTACCCATCCAAATGTCGACATCACGTGCGTTGATGCCGAAGTGTTCGGACATCCCCCGCCCGGTTTTACCCATCGTGCCGAAACTATGCGCCTCGTCGACCATCAGCATCGCGCGGTGCTTCTTCTTGACTTCGATGAACTTCGGCACGTCCGAAAAGTCACCGTCCATGCTGTAGACACCTTCGATGACAATCAGAACACGACGATACTGATCGCGCAGTTCGACCAGCATGCGGTCGAGCGCTTCGAAGTCGTTGTGCGGGAACGGCCGGCGACGGGCACCCGACAAAAGCGCACCCTGCACAATGCTGTTGTGTGACAACGAGTCATGGACGATCAAGTCGCCGGCACCGACCAAGTGACCAATCGTTGTTTCGTTTGTCGCGTGGCCACCGACCATCAAGATCGAGTTGTCGACACCGATCCAATTTGCAATTCGTTTTTCTAGTTGGCCGTGGATCGGTTTTTCGCCCGAAACCAAACGACTAGCCGATACGCTGGTGCCGAACTCGCGAATTGCATTCGCAGCGGCATCGGAAACGTCGGGGTGGCCGCTAAGCCCAAGGTAGTTATAGCTGGCAAAGCTAATCAGTTTCTTGCCGTCGACCATCGTGGTATCGCCAACGATCCCGTCATGAACGGTGAAGAACGGATTCGGTACTCCGGTCATCAGCATTTGACGCATGGTCGTTTTCAGTCGACGGTACTCGGCGAACTGTTCAACAC
>JBAUHR010000471.1:0-2538 GCA_049680385.1 Rubripirellula sp.
GTCCATCGATCCTTTGTGGTTGCGATTTGAAGGCATCAGCCGGTCAGTTCATTGCTGTAACTGGTCGATCAGGATCCGGCAAATCGACACTCCTGCGTCTGATCCTCGGTTTGGAGTCTGACTATGACGGGGCCATACAAATCAACGGCCGCGACCTTCGACACCTGTCCATGCCGCGCGTACGACAACGTATCGGGTCGGTTCTACAAGAAAGCCAGCTACTCAATGCAACGTTATACGACAACATTTGCTGTGGTCGGGTTATCAAGGGAGATGAGATAGAATCTGCCATCGCGCAGTCGGGACTCGGTTCCTGGATGGATCGATTTCCAATGGGGCTGAACACGATGCTTAGCGACAATGGCAAAAATTTTTCGGGTGGGCAACGGCAGCAGATCTTGTTGGCTCGTAGTCTGGTCGGACGCCCGAACCTTCTGCTGCTTGACGAAGCCACTAGCGCAATGGACGATCAGACGCAAAAAGCCGTCATGGATACGCTGGCAACCTTGTCAATGACGCGAATCATCGTCGCTCATCGGTTAAGCACATTGCGTCAAGCCGACCTGATTTATGTCTTGGACGAAGGTCTAATTGTCCAACAGGGAACGTTCCAGCAGTTGGCCAGCCGAGACGGATTGTTCGGAAGCTTGGTTGAGGCGCAAGCCAGGATTGAATGAATCAGCGTTTGGCTCGGTAGTCAACGTATCTTCCAAAGGTAGCTGGGGCGGCCGGACCGGTTCAGTCAACGAATCTGATTCTTCAATAAGGCCAGGTTGATGGTCTGTCATCGCACCAACGAAGTGGCAATCCCACTGTGGATCGGCTGGATGCGGTAGCTCAAATGCGATACCTAGGTGCGGCAACAATAATGCGGCATCGTGAAGATACTCGATCAAAACAAGTTCTCGTTCGTGTTCCAAGAATCGTTCATCTCGTGTTGCGACGACAAGTTGAATCTCCGCATCGAGTGCTTGTAACTTCGTGGCCTGACCACGATCAACTTGCTCAGCCACGTGGTGAGCGTAGTCGCGAACCTCGGTTAGGTAGTTGCTCACTTGAACAAGTTGCGTTCCTAACAAAACGTATTGGAATTTCTTGGCCTGCAGTTTGGACGCCAACTGATGCTCGACGTTCGAAACTTTTGCTCGCGCAGTGCGCCACCTTACTTCCAGGCTTTCGCTGGCTCGCGCGGATCTTTTTGGGATGCCACAAAACTTGCGATCACGGGCTGCTTGCAGCTTCTGCCGAAGTTCGTATTCGACGGCGAGCTCACACAGAATATCCGGCGACGACGTTAGTGCCCATTGAATGTTCGCTGCCGGTTCAATGATAATGTCACCTACAAAATATGCTTGACTAGGCGCAAGACAAACACGTTCAGAGGGTGCAGCGCCCATTAAGTAGCA
This sequence comes from Rubripirellula sp., assembly GCA_049680385.1. Classification (GTDB taxonomy): domain Bacteria; phylum Planctomycetota; class Planctomycetia; order Pirellulales; family Pirellulaceae; genus Rubripirellula. The sequence continues at coordinate 1,407 of JBAUHR010000471.1, forward strand.
AAGTTGGAGATGTTGCTGCAGTATGCCTTGGAGGCCTTGGTCGTTTGACCATGCCTTGGCGACTTGCTGTCGCAATCCTTGTTGACGTTGTTGATTCTCAAAGATCGCCTTTTTCGTTGTCTCACCTTCACCCAACTGCGTTGCCAACAACTGACCTTGTTGCTCTAGCAGTTGAAGCTCTTCTTTGCACGAACGTAGGCGCGCCCAGGCGAAGTCTAAACCGATGTAGGCGACCGCTGTCTCTCGAATTCGTTCGTTGAGTGACTTCGTCGCCTCGCTGCGATCTAGCAGCGACATTCTTGACGGCAGCGGAACCAACCAGTTCACCGGCGTTTGCGATCGCACGCCGACGTTCGATGTCGACTGCGATATCTGCTCAACCGTCAACTGGTAAGCACTTCCCTGCAAACTCTTACAATTCCGCAGTGATTGTTCGATCGCGTCATCGATCGTGAGTGGCTGAAGCTGGCTTTCGTCTCCCTCGATTGCAACGGCCCATTGGAGAACGCTAGGTTGGATCAACGGATCGTCCAGTGGGATCTTGATGGCATGGCTAACTCGGGACGCGGCAGGCGGCATCCAGTGACATCCGCTAGCCAAAAACAGCACGTAAACAGACACTAACACGAACCTAACGCTTTTCTCCGCGACCTTTAGGTTAGGATGAATCATGATGTGACTTAACAAGTTTGGCCGCGTTTCCGATCATTGGACGACTAAACTCAGATCGGAACAGTATTTGCCTCTACGCCAATCGGCATACACTAATCGGCACAGTCGCCCTGGATCTGTACCGATTGATAGCAAAAGCCTTCCCAGTCGATTCGAATTCACAGATGGTCGACGTGTTGGATTCGCTAGTCACGTTCTTGAGAAGGCGGTCGAGATGGTTGACAGGAAAGGCTTCCGTGGCGTCTAGCAAAGACAAACGCGAAAAACGAATTTCGAATCATTCGTTACCCTAGAAGTGCCTGTAAATCATCCGCGGTGAGGTCGCTGATCAAACTCTTGTCTTGGGAGATGATGGCGTCGGCGAGTTCTCGTTTGTTGGTTTGGAGTTCGACGATCTTCTCTTCGACGCTGTCGTTGCAGATCAGTCGATACGCGTTGACGCTGTTGGTTTGTCCGATGC
>JBAUHR010000472.1:0-2038 GCA_049680385.1 Rubripirellula sp.
CGATATACACGAACATTTAACGAGAGCATAAGACGATGAACGACATTGAGAAGAAAACAACAGTGCCCGGATGGTCCAGGTTACTATTCATCCTTTGTCTGCTTATGCCCGTTCTCTTTCTGCTGACGATGCCGGGTGGAACGATGATGGGAAGCATCTTTTGGTTCTGGCTGATCTTGTTGCTGTGCTTTTGGATGATGGGAAGCATGGTTGCCGCAGCGGGAGAATGTGAAGGCGAAGCTGGCGTGCGTCCAAGTCATCAGCTCCGAATGCTGTCCGTAGACGAGCAGCCAAGTGTCATTCGCCGGGTGATGGATGTGCGACTGGCTACCGAGAATCAGGGAGTAAGTGTCTTTCGCGGCCCGTTGCTGGAACCAGCCGACCAAGCTTTGAATGATTTGCAAACGGAATTCGAGGGTCGAAACGTTGCTCTCATTCAAGAAGACGATGAACTCGGTAACTCGATCATACTAATGCCGTTGGTCGTCGAGCAGGCAGTGTTGGAAAAACCGACTCGCCCTTGGATTCACTGGCTGTTGTTTGGCCTGACGTTTTTGACGACAACTTGGGCCGGAGCGATGCATCAAGGTGTCAATCTGTTGCAGGAGCCAGGTTCGTTTACTGTCGGCTTGCCGTACTCAATCGGATTGTTGTTAATTCTCGGTGTCCATGAACTCGGCCACTACTTTATGGCCAAGCATCACAAGATCAACGTCACACCACCGTTCTTCATACCAGTTCCATTTGCGCTGGGAACTTTCGGTGCGTTCATCCAGATGAAGTCACCGACCGAAAATCGCCGCTCATTGTTCGATGTCGCAGTGGCCGGTCCCCTCGCTGGACTGGTCATCGCCATACCCGCTTTGCTCATCGGCCTGCAAAACTCGCAGGTGCTGCCGCCCAGCGCAGTGGTAGCCGATGGCGGGCAATCATTCATGCACGGTACTTCCGTTGGTTCTTCGATGCTGTTCGCTCTTCTCTCGAAGGCCGTCCTCGGCGACGAATTGCAGCACGGGTACATGCTGCAGCTCAGTTCGCTGGCGTTTGCAGGCTGGCTGGGGTTGCTAGTCACCGCCCTCAACCTGCTTCCGATCGGACAGCTAGACGGTGGTCACATGGCCCGCGCGATGTTCGGTCGCCGCATTGGCGAGACGATCAGCAGTGTCGCCATGTGGTCGCTGTTTCTGCTAGCGATCTTCGTCTGGCCCGGACTGATGCTTTGGGCAATCGTCGTTTTCTTCATCGCCGGTCGCGGCACACCGCCGCTAAACGATATCACGCCAATCAGCACCGGACGGCGCTGGATCGGGTACGCGACGTTTCTGATTCTGGCGCTAATCCTCATTCCACTGCCGCATGCCTTTTGGCAAGCAGCTGAGATCTATTGTCCCTACTTGTGATTAGGTTTTTGCTTGCTAACGATACGATATCGAGAGGGGTGCAACGCAAGTTAGCCGAGTGCAGGAAAACTCTATTGCGGCACGGCCTACTCGAACATAGAATGGAATCGACAAGGACGGATTACTTACTAGAACTCAAAGCTCTCCATGTTTCGTATTGCCATCATCTCGCTCATCACACTTCGTGTGGTTCTGTGTCCGCTTTTTTGCGGCGGATGCGCTGAGAGTGTGCATGCATGTGAGGTGAACGAAGGGGTTCATTCTGCATGTTGCGATTCGAATTGCGGACCCTGTGGAAGTGATGAAAGGCCAGCGCCTTCGCCATGCGACTGTCCTGAAGATTCTCCAGTTCTTCCTTGTGATTCGGGCTGCGTGAGTCATGCTGCGCCCGAGCTAATCGAACGTATTTTAGGTGACGATTTTGGACTGACTTTCTGCTTAGGTCCCGACTTCTTTGCTCAGGTCGATTCACTTGGCAACTTTTCTTTTCCTGATGTCGAGCGCTCCCATCGCTTCGATCTCGAGAGCGGACAAACAATCCGTCTCGTTTTCGCTTCTTTACTGCTATAGGCCGCTGCTGGCCATTGCTCGCTAACCAGCGAACGTCCGTTGCTGTCACCAACCCTGGCTAGACGCAG
>JBAUHR010000473.1:0-12396 GCA_049680385.1 Rubripirellula sp.
ACCCGATTCGACATTCACAGCCACGAGATCAAGCGAGACGACACGGTTGGCGGAATGTGTCGAACGGTGTTTCAAGCCTGGTTTCATTCCGAGGACGTCGCGAAGCCGGTTTGTATCGTCACGATCAACGAACATTTTGCGGACTTCGTCGAATGGATTCACGTTGACGAGCTATTTCGGCGTACCGGAATTGCTACCGAAGTGATGCAGGCGATCGAAGGCGTGATCCCAGGCATCACGCTCGACGGAGCGACCGAGGCAGGGGAGGCATTTTGCGACGAGTACGAGCGTCGTTTTCCGTCCTGCCCGATGGGCTGACACTCGTTAGTCAATCTAGCTAGTGAGTCCAACGACCGATCGTGAGCCGGTGCAATCCCCGGCTGGACTGCCGTGAAACCAAACTACCCACTGGCGAAAAGCTCGGCAGAGATGATGGTGGGAAGTGTTTCCGATCGTCGTGGACGCGAGCGAGCGACATCAATCGAGTTCGTGCGGTGCGTAGGTCGCGGTGAACGATCTTCCGTCAAAGAAATCGCGGAATGATTGGATGGTCGTTGAGCCGAATGTGTCGATCGTCGTGGTTCGGTCGGTGGGGTTTTCTTCGTATTCCAGGACTTCGTTATTGACGCCAGAGCCAGACCCGTTTGCTGAAACGGCCACTCGGAATTGGGTTCTCAATTGCCACCGCGCGGCATCGTAAATTGCCTGGGAAAAGTAGGTCACGGCGAGAATGCCGGTTCCAAACTCGGTGGATGTTGGCAGGCCTGGTCCATTGTCGAATGTGAACTGGCCACGATAGTAGTACTCGAATTTCTCTTCACGGTTGTTGCCGTATTGAGTGCTGATCGGTGTGCGGAGTGTGGACTGGTAGGTCCATGATGTGGATTCCCAGCCGGGGCCGGGCCCGGCGAAGATTTGGTCGCAAGCGGATTTCGAAAGTGACGTTGGGTCGAAGGATGCGGCGAACGTGACAGGCGGGTAAACGATCAGCTTGTCGCCTGGCTCGGTGATGACGGAATGCGACCAGGGACGCGAGTTGGCGTCGACACAGTACGATTGAAGTGGGATCGTGGTTTCTCGCACACCGATGCCGGTGACGGATCGGGTGTATGGCTTTTCGTAGGTGACTTCGATGGATGCGTCGATGAGCGATTCGCCTTCGTCGTCGCTGTCCGATTTATCGAACATGATCGCCGCGGTCTGGATCTCTTGACCAGGTGCTAAGGCTTGGACCTGGGTGATGATTTCATGCACGACGGTCTCGCCAGCCGATGGTCCGTCGAACTTGGTCAGTCCCGCGAAGGTGCCGTCGAAGTTGACCATGGTTTCGATTGCGGAGTCGGTAGCGATCGCGATCCGAAACGGGATGGTTGCGGTCGGGGAAACCAGGCGTGTGACGGACAATTTGATTGACGTGGCATTGGCTAGGTCGACGATGCGAAAACGGGCGATTGATGTGGTGCGGAATTCGTTTTCGTCACCGTCGACGGTGTACGATACTCGCGTCGGTGCGGTGTCAGATTCAACGTCGATCTCGTTTTCGGTGCTGAGCGATCGCACAGGCTGGACGTCGAACGGACGATTGGATTCTTCGTCGTCGACGGAACGCAAAAGAGCCAACTTGGAACGGACGTTTGCTACCCCGTCGCCGGACCCAGCCAATTTAATCAACGCGTCAATGTGGGTCGCAGTGGGGTTGGCCGCCGCGATCGCTAACACGGATTCGGTCACGTCGACGCGTTGCCCGATGTACAAGTCGGTCGCGGGTGTGACGGGGTCGGCGGCTGCAAACACGGCTTCGAATGCAGTCATGTTCGCGATCTCTTGACCGACGACGACCGCCAATTGGTAGGCGACGGTGGGGTCGTCGTTAGCGATGATCAGATCGGCACCGATGACGCGATCTAGGTCCGAAACTGCAAACGTGACCTGGGTTGTCTCGGTGTACTGTTCGGCATTGGAATGAAAGGCGCGTAGTTTCGTCTGCGGAGTGAGTTGTGATTCGTTGGATTCGAATCGCGAGAACACACGTTTGGCGATCGCGTTGGAATAGCTTTCGCGGTCCGGATCGTCGACGATCGATTGCACACCAACGTGACCGTAGGTTGGCCAATCGTGCGTTTCCTGGATCCGCGTTGCCTGGGCAACCGAGACCGAGGGGCTGTACGCGATCATGGTTGGCCGCTGGTCAAAATCGTCAACGCGGTCGGCGATTTCCCACGATGACAAAACGGCGGGATCTTGACCCGATCGCAGTCGGAACACCTTGCCTTTAAGGACAGTCGTGGACGACTCGCCGCTGGTGACCACGGTATCCTTTTTGGCCAGGTACGCGACCGGATAGATCGGTTCGGGTGAAAACGATGTTGGGCTGGACCGTTGGCCGTACAGCGTCACCAGGTCCACGTCGCCAGCCAACGTGAGTGTCGAGTACTTGGCGCCGCTATTCGTCGGGATGTTGCGCCGCGAGTCGGTCCAGTCCCACAGCAACGACCCACGGAACAGGGTAATCGCATCGGCAGTGAAGTCGATCGCCGATTCGGTCGAAAGGCTCGTTTGTTGGGCCAGAATGGATGGGTTGCCATCGACGATCATCCCCAGACGCACGACCCACAACGGGTTGAGTTGGTAGCTGACCAGCCCGGATGCGACTGGCGATTGCAGTTCCGCAAACAGGTGATCGCCCAACGAGTACTTCGGTTCCAGTTCGGTGCCCGTGTTGATCAGATCGGCACTGGCAATCACTCGCACCACCAACGCTTCGGTGGCCGTCAAACGCGAAAACCGAGCGAACGTTTCGCGGAAATCCAGCGACGACGGACGCTTGGCAGGCTTCTGCGAAACCAGCAGCGTGCCGGGCACCATGTTTTGGTAGTCGCCCGTGCCGGCGAGATGGACAAAGTCCGATTCGGTCAACACCGACACCGCACATCCGCAACAACAGTGACTCAGTCGATCCGCCATTGATCAGCCCCCACATTCCCACGTCAACGCGACCCAGCGATTGTCGGGCATCAATACCACCGTCAACACTTCGCCGGCGTCCATCGGGTCGCGAAATTTGTGTCGGACCTTGATCGTTTCGCCCGTCTTCAAATAGTGCTCGTCGTCATCGCCATCCGGATCGTAGACGGCTTCGATGATTTCAGCGTCGAAATCGTTGAACGACATTCGCCACTTGGTATCGGTTTTGACTTCCGAACCATCGCAACCCGACGTGCTGATGCACTCTTCGATACGCAGATACGGTGATGTCTGGCGTCTTTGGCTTGGTTGATGGTTCATTCGTTCTCCGATGCCAATAAACGCAACAAGTCGACTCGCGAAGCCGCCGCCGTCAACGTCGTCACCACCGACGCATCGGCTTGGTTGCCTTCGCTGGCCTTGGCGTCGATGCGGATTTCAAGCACCGGGCTGCCCGTTGTTTCGCCGTCGACCTTTTCGAACACGTCACCGACTCGCATGTCGGCCAGCAATCGCGGCGTCACTAATTGGACCCGCATCGCAGCGGTGACCAGAGATTGCGAGGCCAGTGTACACAATGCCTGCAATACGTCCGCCGGATCACGCAACACCCCACCATCGGACGTGATTTTGTCGCCGTTCGCATCCAGTCCCACAACGGTCGCCGCTGCGATGTGAACGTGAGTCGTCGCGTGATGTTCGATCCGGATGACTCGCCGTCGAACGATGTCCAGCGGTTTGATGTTGTCGTTGGTTGGGTACGCGTAAAACGGTCGGCGATCGCCCATGATTGCAGTCGTGACGATGATGTCGTTGTAGTGATAGCCACCGAATGTGTCTTGGTCGACGTCGGCATGGTTGCCGACCATCGCCGTGATCGCGTGATTGGGTCCGCCCGATACAGTCACCCGATACCCAGGGCCATTGACGTTGTCCGGCGAGGCTTCGATTGTGTAGTTGACTCGCTTGGATCTTGCCGCCGTTCCGTTTGCGATCTCGCCTAGCTTTTCCAGCGGTTCGAAAGTGGCGTCGTCTCGTTCGATGTAGAACGCGATCTGCCGAAACGTTTCGCCCTTCGCTTCGTCGACATCTTCGACGTCGCCTTCGTAGTCGACTTCGCGGTACAGCGGCAATGACTCGAGTAGCTCGATCGCACGCATGTTCGGCTGGTGAACCTTGGGCTCTTCGTTTTCCTCGGTTGGCTCGTCTTTGATGAACACGTGATCCGAATCATCGGCTTTGCCGTTCCAGTCGTCCGGCAGCTTGAACGACCGGTACACGTCGACCAATTCGGGTTTCTCGCGGACCCGTTCGTTCGCCGTACGGCGTTCGAATTGTTGCCAATCGTCCCAGTCCAGTTCGTCTTTGGCTCCATCGGAGTACGTGTTTTCGTCGTCTGTTTTCCAGCCTTTGACTATGTCGTCTTTTGTCAGCGTGCAGATGCCGATCTCGCGAGCCCCTTCAACGACGACTTGATTGACCAACTCGGACGCGTCCGCGACGACTTGAACTTGGCACAGCGGATCGGATGCCGCGATCAGCGTGTGCGTCCGCGTGTTGGCGGGCAGGTTACCGATGCCCGGCAAATTGACATCCGTTGGCGTGCGGGTAACTGGTGTGATGAACAGATCGTCCACGACTGGCGCCTCGCCAGTAAACGATACAGACGGGCGAACGTACCATCCGAGCAGGCGATCGGGTGCTAGCACTTCGTCGATCAGTTCGAACAGCGTTCGGTTCTCGGTTTCGATTCGTGGCGAATCCCAGTCCGGAATCGGTGTGATCGTGCCAAGATCCCAAGGCAATTCGGTACCGCCGAGCGGCTGTGGCAAGTGGTGGTTTACCAGGTGCTTGAAAATGTCGCGGCTAGACCATGGCTTGGCATCCGCGCGGACCTTGGCGAACGTGTCACCATCGTTTTCTTCGCTGCGATTGCCTTTGACCGTGTCGTTGAACACCGAACCCACTTGGCGTCGGATCGGTTCGTTTCCATCACCACCTGTGAACACCGTCTCCGTCACACGGTGGATCTGCAGCACGCGTTCCAAACCAAAGCAGGGAATCGTCTGAACACCTGATGCCGGCACATCGCCAGCGGCGGCACGGATCGGGCTGGTGACCGGCGGATCCGACGCCCCGAGCCACCAGCGTCGCTGAACGTTACCGTCGACGATCACCATCCATTCGATCAGGACGTAAAACCCCCAGGTCTCAACCGGCGGGTAATTTTGGTATTGGGTTTTGTCCGGGATTTTGACCCGTCCGTACCGGTACTGCAGTGTCGCGGTTGGTAATTCAGGAGCCAGCGATTCGACCGTTTGTAGAACGGAAAAATCAGGCCGATGAACGAAGTCGCCGCCCCATTTCGACTTGACCCAAACCCGCGCGGTCGGCACGGCGATCGCGGTGGGTAGCTTTGATAGATCGATGTCGGCCATTACGTTGTTTTTTCGTAGGCGGGTTGGGCCTGGATCGTGATCTTGGCAACGATACGACTGGCCGGCGAATGGCTGTACGTTTGGCTGTTTCGGTACGTCAACACACTAGGGATCGCGTCGACCGTCAACAGTTCAATTTTCAGGATCGCAAAACGCAGTTCGTGCGGTGGGTACAGGTAGATCAGATCACCGATGACCAGTGTGGCAATGTTGCCCTCTCGCTTGACCAGGTCACGCTTGATCGTGTCCTGGTTGTCGATCGGATCATACCGCTTGACCGTGATGACGGATGGTTCCGACCGTTCAGACAGAATCTGCAATCCCACGTGCGGGCTAGTCGCAGTCCGGTACGCAACGACTTGCCGAGTCGGGATATTGATCACGCCGGTCACCGAGTCGAACCGGAAACCGTCTAAAACAAAGTCTTTCATTTGCTGGCCCTCGCATCGGTGGCCGCTGCGCTGGCCCGCTGAATCGCAGCCGGATCACGGTTGGTCGGACGTGGCCGTGTGTTGTCAGCCGTTTGACGGGCAGTCTCGATCTTGTCCTCGTCGCGTTTGGCCGCGTCACGCATCAGTTGATTGTTTTCACGCAACAGTTCATTCGTTTGGCGGGTTTGGTCTAAGACTTCATCGCGAGCGTTTGCACCGGAATCAATTGAGGCTGGCAGTTCGCGGATTGTTTCTTGGGTCACGGTTTGAGCCGCGGCAATCGTAGACGTGTCAACACGCTGGTCGTTGTCTGCGATGCTGTCGGCGTCAGCCCTAGCGATCACGCCAGGCGTGATTGTTACTCCATCGGTCGTCGTTGCTGATAAGTCGCCACGATCGCCACCGATCGCCTGGGCAACTGCCGCATCGTCCGTGTTACGCCCGCCAATCAATTCGTCCACCGATGACAGGTTGTCGAGCGTGCCGCGTTGTCGATCGTCGTTCGGTCCCCTGTAGATCAGGTCCAGGCGGTTGCGTGCCACAGTGTCGCTTGGCAACGCGTTGGCGGCGGATCCGATTTCGTTGTTGACCTTGCGAATCACGTCGTCAGTGATCTGTGACGGGTCAACAAAGTCGCCAGCAATCGTTGACAGGTACGTTTGCACGTCGCTGGCCGACAACCCCACCTCTTGCCCCGCGTCCCGTTGGCCTTGCAATTTGACGCCCGCGAAATTCAGCCCCTCGGCTCGCCGTCGTTGGTCGTCGCTTAGGTCGTCATCGGACAACGCGGACAGCGAATCGCTCGATAGCGCACCAAAAGCCGAATTGCCGAGCGTTTCGAATACGCCTCGCCCAGTGTCGTCAATCGTGTCGCGAGCCTGTTGGATCTGCGCGGTGCCTTCAACGACCAGGGCACTGTCGCCCCGTTCGTACCCCGTCGCCTTTTCTCGGGCCCGTTCGGCTTGCCGGTTGGCTTCGCGTTGCGAGAGTGCTTTTTCGCGTTCGATCTCTTCGCGATTTTCGGCGGCTTGCTTGTTGCGAAGCGCGGCCAACCGTGGGTCAGCGTCCGCGATCGCCCGCTTTTGGTTCACTGGCGCGGCGTCGGTACCGCTGTTGTTTCGTGCTTCGAGGATTTTCGTGCGGCTCTGGCCTAGGACGGGCAACGAGTCGGCGATCGCGTTGTACGCTTCGTTGAGTTCTTTCGATTCGCCAAGGAAGTTGCGGCGTTCTTCATCCGACAACGCCTGCAGGCGGCGAACTGGTTCGATGATCCCGAGTCCCGCAAATGACTCCCGATCAGAGCCAGTTTCGATCTCCCGTCGTTGCAATTCCGTTTGATCAAACTCACCCACCGCTCGCGTGGCTCGATCCAGCTTTGTCCGTCGATCCGTGACGGTCTGCACGTCGGCACCACTTTCGACCGATCGATCGAGTTGCAGTTGGGCGTCGGCTTGACGCTCGGTCAATGTCCGCAGTTTCTTTTTCGCGTTGTCGAGTCTCGCGTCTTCGGCTGCGTTTTTCTTTGCCACTTCCTCGGGTGCCAGTGACTGCTCGCCCTGGTCTAAACTTACGGCCGCTCCGATGGAGGCAATCCGATCTGCGGCCGTTTCGCCCGATTTGAACTTGTCCGCAAGTACTGACAATAATGCCAGCGTCTCGTCAGCGGTCGCCCCAGCCGGAGCGGCGGACGCAGCGGCCGATGGCAATGACCTGGCGACCTCTTCGAAGTTCAGGCGTGACGTTTGAGCTGCGGCCAGCGTCGCGTTGATCGCTTCTTCGCCGGTGATCGGGTCGTTGGCAAACAGTTTGGGAATCTGGCCAGCGACCGTTGACTGGGCTTCGACGCCGAGAACTTGTGAATTCTGGGCGATGAAATCGGCCGTGTCCAAGAAGTCACTACTGTCGGCATTGAAGATCAGATCGCGTGACGCTTGGCGTGTGATTCCATACTGTGCGGCTAGATCGTCGGCTTGACCACGCCGTTCCTCGAACTCGGACGCACTGTCACTGACCTGCAGCAATCGCGAATTTCCGTCCTTGGTTTGGTCCAGCGAATCGACCGCACCTTGCTGGGCCTGACGCATTGCGTCAATCGCACGAGTGACAGTTGCGACGGCGGTTTGCACACCGATCCATCCCATCGCGAACGATTTCAGTTGAGCAATCGCCGACGGTCCGAACGCTTCTTTACCCTTGTCGCCAACCTTTTCAAGATCGTTGCTGGCGTTCCGGGCGACTTTGGCCGCTTCATCATCGAACGTTCCCAGTTCGTCTACGATCGACTGCATCGACCGGCGACCGGCTTGGCCCGTCTCCTGCAGGTGCTTCTCGATTTGTTTCGCTTGGGCCTTGCCCTCGGGGCCGTGCTTTCGCAGCTCTTTCAGGATTCGGTTGTACGTCGCCGCGCCTTTATTGGCGGCTGACTCGTTGGCAGCAGCGATCTGACGCGAGGAGTCTTGCGATACCTTTGCGGTCGACTTGAACCCAGCTTCTTGCTGTTCTTGGCGTTTGTCGATTCGATCGAACGTCGCTTCCAGGTCACGAGCGTCGCCGGAGATCTCGACAGTAGTTTGTGACATGGGAAACCTATTGCGTTGCCGACTCGTCCGCCCATGCCGACAAGTCGGCTAGGGTTGGTGCGTAGCCGGTGTCTATTCCGCGGTCGATTGCTCGGGACCAACGGATGAAATCCCATCGTCGGCGGTCGAAAGCGAAGCTAAGTCCGTCAGTTTTTTTTTGACCCAGCGTTCTTTTGTTGCGTCGTCTTTCAGGATCGCAATCACGGCGTCACGAACGGTCTGGTCGTACACGCCGCAAATCTCGATCTCGTCAGCCGTGACGCGATAGTTGGCCGCGATGCCTGCGATCGCTAGTTCGTTGATAGCGGGAAAACTGAAGTAGACGGGGCTGCCGGGCTCGGCATCCGCGGTACGCAGTGCCAAGTCGGCGGCGTCGATGTAATCGCACAGCAGTTGCCAAAGCGATCGGTACCGGATCACGACGTCATCTGGCACCCATTGGCCATCGTCATTGCGTCGCAGCGACTGAGGCAAGGCGACCGACCACAGCAATCGGTCGGCGATGTCGGACCATCGACGAGCGTGGGGAATGTGGATGCGTGATCCGTCAGAAAGTTCCACGTCCGCGCCATGCAACAGGTTCTGGCGAGCAAGCGAGGCCAGGCGTGGAGGGCTGTCCTTGGGGTACCCGATCCAGACCCGGTCGTCGCCGCGGCGTCGGACCCAGGTCTGGTCTTGCGGGCGATAGGAAGCTGATTCGGCGGTGCCGCGATTGACAACCGTGATGCCTTTCTTGCCCGATGGGCTGGCGCCGTCACGGCAGTTGCCGATCAACGGACTGCCATCGATCAGTCCATCAAGCCCGAACTCGATCAATTCGGCTTGGCCAAACTGATGCGATGGCGTTTCGACAAAATAGGTGAATTGGCTCACTGCCCGTCTTTGTTGTTGGTCGGTTTGGTGACACCCGATTTTGGCGGGCTAAGCAGTCGTCGAATCTGGTCGCCACGATCGCGAGTCGATCCTGCGTACAGCGTTTCGATCTTCTTGCACGTTTCCGGGCCGATCGCTTTGGCGATTGATTGCGCGGTAACCAATCCGTGGCCGGCCACACGAGTGATCACGACGACGGCCGAAACAGTGACCGCTGGCTTGGTTTCCGGCTTGACGGTGGCTGGTTCGACGGTTGGGTCGACAGGCGGTGTCTTCGGATCGGACGTGTCGGTTTTGTTCTTTGCCATCGGTCGAAAGTGCTTTCTCGGGTGTCGTGATCAGTGAACGCGAATCGTGCGGCTTACGCTTCTTCCATGACAACCGAAGTTGCGACGACCAGGCCAACGTCAGTGCCGTCGTGACGGCAATCGATCTGCAGTTCGTTTTCCAGTCGGTTGTTGTTCTGGGCGTCGTGATACGTAGTCCAGTGTGCGATGCCGTCGGCGGTGAACTTGATGTGTGAAGGTTCGGTCGGCAAGCCGAATCCGGCTTCGTCCGTCAAGCGTTGTCGTAGGAAGATTTCTGTGTTCGCGTGCGTACACGCTTTGCCCTTGGCGGGGATGGCGTCTTCATGGAACTTTTTCAGGTTCTTACCACGAATGCGGATGACCGGTTTGATTTCGGCAATCACGACCGTGCTGTCAAAGATGTTCGATTGACAGCCTTCGGTGGTGATGTTGATACCGAAGTCGATCGACACATTCAGCGAACAATCCAGCGTGACGCCAGCAACCTTCGTCTTGGCTAGCGTCCAGCGTTTGTCGCCTTCCAGGCCAGTCGGCAACGCGGTGTCTTCGGTCACCACGATCGGATACGTTTCTAGTTCGCTAGCGACAAAGGTTGCCGGGTTAACGACCGCGTGTACCAACATTTCCAGTTCAGCGTCGCGTTGGTGCTCACATGACATGCGGACCGGCACGACTTTGCCGCGAGCCATCGACAGATACCGGTGAACCGCCGTTGTTTCCGGCAAACCAGTCAACGGGTCAAGTTCGATCTGGTACAGCTTCGCGCCGCCGGTGTCGATCTTGACGCCCTCGCTGCCCAACAACGCCAAGGCCTTGACCAAGTCAAATGTCGTCATTGTGGCTTGGTTCGATTGGGCGTTGATCGTGGTGGATTTTGCGTAAGGTGACCCCGCGTGTACGTCATTGCTGATCGTCGATTGCGGCGTGACACTCTGACGCGAAACCGCGCTGATCAACGTATTGTTTAGCGAAAATGCGTAGGGCTGGTGAGTCGTCATGGATCGGCCAATCGAAATCGCAGGATGTGATGGTTTGCCCTACGTTCTGGCTCTCACGCGTCCCATGTCCCGGCTTACGATTCGGCTAGGCGGTTGCCTAGGCAACGGCTCGTTGGCTGGTGAAGTCGCTGGACGCCAGCAATTCGTCGAGACGGCGGTCATAGACCTGCCCCAACTGGACTTCTTCCTCGGGCAGCAGTCGCCGGAATTCTTCCTGCATTCGAATCTGGCTTTTCGGATGCCGAAACGAAAAGACTCTCGCCTGCGGGTACGCGATCCGAGCGTGATTTTTGGTCGTCGATACTCGCCCGCCGCTGCGTAGGGCATCGCGAGTCTTGCCGCTGAATTCGAGCGGTCGATCGTGGCCGAATTGCCGTTCCTTGCGGCCCACGTACGAACGCCGGCGAGCTCGCCCGGTCAGGTTCTCGCCTTTGCGTTTGGTGTACCGGGCGGCGCGAGCGTGTTCGGCGGTGAATCGGCGATCGCGTAGGTGGTCATCAAAGAACTGTGCCGCCGCCGCGTACGCTTCTTTCGACAAGTTGCCGTAGATGCGTTTCATGCCGCGAGGCGTGGCACCCCGTTCGCGAATCTTGACCGCGCCGATCATGCCAGTGTCGTCCAGGACGGTTCCAGGTTGAGCATGCCGCCGTCGATCGTCCGCACGTCGCCATCACCGTCAACGACTTCGACGTCCCAGCGATACTCCGTCGGGGCCTGGTCCTTGGTGTCATCGCGGTCGAATTCCAACCGTAGGTCGCACGATCCGACCGCAGTGTTCAGCAGTGTGGCGGCGGCGGTGATCAGTGGCTCGCCAGGCGTGTTGCCAGCACCGAACCGAACAGAGACACCAACAGCCGAGAAATCGAAACCGGACAACGTGATCGTTTTCTCCCACGCCGTGCCCTTGGTCGCCAAGTAGTCATCGCCTTGGCGCAACCGGATCTCGCTGTTGTTGATGAAATTGGCCAGCGGCGTCAACAAGATCTGACTGGATGCGAAACCGGCTTTCACGCCAGCAACCAGTTCGTCGGTGTTGATCGACGACAGAACCGCGTCGATCGAATCGTGTCGAGTGCCACCCGCGTAGGTGATTCGAATGGCGGTCGATTCGCCAGCAACGATCACCGCATCAGGCCAACTCAATTCGTACACACCACCACCGAGATCCCGAAAGCCACCCGGAACCCAGGTGGTCCCGCCAGCAACCTTGGTCACCGTTTGCCATGCTGTGTCGCTGGGACGCCGATACTGGATCAGCAACCCACTGGTGCTGTGCAGCAGTCCAGTCGCTGGCGATCCATCCGAATCAAAAATTTGAATCGGAGTGCGTAGCGATGTGGCGGTTTGGGAAACGAGCATCGTTTAGGAACCGGCGTTGGCGAAGGTCGAGAAAACAACCTGCCCAGGTTCGCAGCTCCGTGGTTGGTGTCCCGTTACGCGTTGCCAGCGGTTCGGGTGAACGTCTCGACCGTGAACGGCTGGCCGACTGCGATCGACGTGTTGTCGACTGTCATGTCACCACCACCGCCGGTCAAAGTGACGGTGCCCTGCATGTGACAGGTCGTTCCATCGGATGCGTACAGGCGAAAGTGACCAGCCGTGCCGTTGGCGTCGCCCGACGCATCTTCCCACGTGCCCAGCTTGGCGGCGGACCCGCCTGACGGCGCGTCCTGCCAATCACTGGGCAGATCGATCGTCGCTAGCACCGTGCCGCTGTCGGCCGCGGCCGGATTGGCGGGCGGTGCCCCTGATCGAATCTTAATTACCGGAGTCGTGCCGACGACCGTTTCGTCGGACGCTAGGCG
>JBAUHR010000474.1:0-12801 GCA_049680385.1 Rubripirellula sp.
GGCATCAACAGCGTGATGATGGCGACGACTTGGCAGAACACGCCCGTCGGCGGAAACCTGGCGTCGGAACTCGGCCTAACCAACGCCTAACCACAATCCTCTGGTACGTCGACCGCGAGTCGGCGCCGCTGGACGCGATTTGAATTCGACGCTCGCTGTTCCCTAGGTCGTGATTTTGATGCGATTATTAGTCTGCTTAGCAATCTGCTTTGGTGCTGTACTTCCCGCTGCGGCTGATCCGCGTCGCGACATCACTGACAAACCGAACATCGTCTTCATCTTGACCGACGATCACCGCTGGGACAGCTACGGTGCGTTTGCCCACGCGCTCGGCGAAGCCGGATACACAACCGGCATCACCGGCAAATGGCACCTCAAGACGGCGCCCGAAGAATGTGGCTTCGAATATGCATCAACGTGCTGGTCCAACGGAATGTGGTCCAATGGAATGTGGTACGACAGCAGATTTACGATCGACGGCCAATCGAAAATCATGCCCGGATTCGTTGACGATGTCACGGCCGAACAGTCCGTTCGATTCGTTCGCCGGTCGACCAAAGCGAACAAGCCGTTTGTGCTGTGGATGTGTACTCAAGTGCCTCACATGGACGACAAGTTCACCTGGCCTGCCGAGCAACAGTTCCTCAACCACCACAACGTCGATGAAATGCCGTTGCCCGAAACATGGAACGACGACCTCAATGGCAAACCTGCCTACCTGCAATCATCGCGAAATCGAACCCAGGCTCTGGAATACGGCTACGACGATCCGGCGAAGATCCGCAGCCACATTCGCAACAACCGCGCCAGTGTCGAACAAATGGACGTCCTTGCCGAATTGTACGATCTCGAATCCGATGCGATTGAACAAACGAACCTGGCTAATCACCCAGACCATCGCCAAACGGTGGCTCAATTGGCAACGGAATTGCATCAGCATCGACAATCACCGTTAACCAGTTCGACAAGCGACACCGCGTCCACCGACACGCCGCCCGCGCCGACTCGTACCGACATTCACATCAGCGGCGTCTATCCGCACCTGACGACGTACGGCGTCTACAGCCAAAACGGCGGCCACTTCAAAACAGGCCACAACGAATGTGGGATCGGAGCCGTCGTTCCGTGGGCCGGAAAGCTCTGGATGGTCAACTACGCGCCGCACATGCCGCGGGGCAGCGAACACAAACTGTTTTCGGTCGACGCCGATCTCAGCAAGCCGATGACAGTGCATCCCGAAAGCGTTGGTGGCACACCCGCCGGCCGAATGATTCACCAGGAATCCAATCAACTGTTGATCGGCCATCACTTGATCGACGCCGACGGGAACGTCCGCACGATTCAACCATCCGACATGCCCATTCGAGTCACCGCGATCGCGCGGCATCTTTCCGACCCGGCGCACATGGTTTACTACATCGACATGGAAGGTTCGATCTGGGAAGCCAACGTGTACACGCTGGCCGTCGAAAAACTCTTCAACAAACCCGTCCCCGGTTGGCACAGCAAAGGCGGTTACACATCCCAGGGCCGACTGGTTGTTTCCAACAACGGCGAACTGCATGTTGGCAATTACCAAGATGTGTTGGTTGGTGGCGAAGCCAAGGATGAAGAAGAACGTGGCGTGCTAGCGGAGTTCGATGGCACCGACTGGAAAATTGTCGAGCGTCGCCAGTTCACCGAAGTGACGGGCCCTAGCGGAATCACCGGCGGCAGCGATGGCGATGATCCGATCTGGACGATGGGCTGGGACCGCCGAAGCGTTCGATTGAAGGTGCTAGACCAAGGAAAGTGGCACACGTATTTGCTGCCCAAAGCCGCGTATTGCAACGATGCCAGCCACGGTTGGTACACCGAGTGGCCGCGGATTCGCGAGATCACCGGCGGTCGCTGGATGATGGACATGCACGGCATGTTTTTCGATTTTCCGAAGACGTTTTCCAGCACCAATTCCGGCGGCATCAAACCGATCGGAAGCCATCTTCGTTATGTCCCCGATTTCTGTGACTGGAACGGAAAACTGGTCCTGGCCTCCGATGAAACCAGCATCCAAGGCAACCAACTGGCCGGACAACCGCAAAGCAATCTGTGGCTGGGCGACTACGAAGACTTGAAATCATGGGGCCCCGCCAGCGGATATGGCGGACCATGGATCGAGGACGAAGTCGCCGCAAACGTGCCGTCGGATCCATTCCTTGTCGCTGGCTTTGATCGACGAATGATCCACCTAACAACCGGACGCAAGACGCCGTTGCCCACCACCATGTTGCGAGCAACTGACCAACAACCCATCACCGCAGTGCCTGACCAACTTGCGAACTTGCCGCGAGTCACCGTCAACCGCGGCGACTGGCACAAACCGGCGCCGGGATTCCAGTTCACGATCAACAGACCGGCCACCGTCTATTTGTCCGTTGACAAACGAGGAAACCCCAAACTTGATCCTCAATGGACGCTGACCGATCTGAGTTTAACTTGGGGCAAAGGATTCACTGACCGAATTTACTCGCGAAAATTTCCGGCTGGCGAAGTAACCGTTCCAGGCAACGACACCGAGCACACACCTGGATCGTACGGCATGCCCCACCAAGCATTTGTGGCCGCCGACAACGATGCCGAAATCACAATTTCGCAATCGAGAAATGCGGCCGTCACTCGACACACGGTTTCAACGGCCAACCGTCCCGACGACGGCCCAGTGACGTTCACCATGGAAGTCGATCAAGACGGAACGGGCCAGTGGGATCACTACCGGGACGTGACCGTTCCTGGCAATGGATACGTCGCACAGTTCCTGCCGGATGATTTCAACGCGACATGGCTGCGTTTCAAAACCGATCGAAACTGCATTGCCACGGTGCTCGTTCACCAAACCACCCAGCGATTTGCCGACGGCGCAGATCCTGCCAACGAAAAACTGTTCGCGGGATTGGCCGACGTCGAAGACTCAGATGCGATCGGCGGTCGCTTGTACGCCGCAAAACGAAACCGGAACCTCCGAATCATTGGTTCGGACGATCGTTTCTTCGAATTCACCAAGAACAGCTTTGAATTCGAAACGGACACAACCGACGACAAACTCGACAAGCTGCTACACGTTGAACCCGAGTTCACGGTCGATGACGCGTCCGTCGTATTGAACAGCGGCGGTCATGTCTACCGGCTTCCCAAAGGTGACAGTGCGTACGACCGCCCCTTTGCGACCGGCTGGGCACGCGATTCGCGCGAAGTCGCGTCCGAGCGGCACCTCGCCAATATCCACGGAACCTTTTACGAAGTACCGCTGATCACCAACGGCGACCCGCCAGCATGGAACCGGATGCGTCCGGTATCGAGTCACCGCAAACAAATCACGGACTTCTGTTCCTGGAATGGCTTGCTCGTTCTGTCGGGCGTCAAAACTGATGCAGCGGAAGACGGTCACGTTTTCCGCGATCCCAAACTCGGCACCGGACTCTGGCTGGGCGGCATCGACGATCTTTGGAAACTCGGAAAGCCCGTCGGTCACGGCGGACCATGGCTGGGCACCAAAGTGAAAACCGGCGTCGCGTCCGATCCCTACTTGATGACCGGCTATGACCAAAAGACCGTTCAGATTTCGCACGCTTCTCTAAGTCCCGTCACGATCACGTTGCAGATCGACATCAACGGAAACGGCCTCTGGACGAACTACAAGAAATTCAAAGTCTCTCAGCACACCACCACGACGCACGAGTTCCCCACTGGATTCTCGGCCTGCTGGATCCGGGCGATCAGCGATACTGACACGACCGCAACGGTTCAGCTCGATTACCAATGAGTCTGCGTTACCCGCCGCCGCAGATCAGTCCGATGACGTCCTGCCTCGAATGTCCCAGTCTTTCCACGGCTTGAATCCTTTCTTGCCGACACCGAACGTCGGAACAGAATCCGTGGGCTGAAGCGATCGATAGGCCTGCAGTTTTGCGAACAGCGCCGTCACAACGTCCGGGTGTAGGTCAGCCAAGTTTGCTCGTTCGAGCAAGTCGTCCGGCATTCGATAGAGGTGAATTTCGTGCTTGTCCGTCATTTCACTCTGCGAAACATCCGGCCCGATCACAACCAATTTCCACTGCGAGGTTTTGATCGCGATCGTCTCGCGTTCAGCGCCCGACTGGCCGTGGTACGAATACCAGTCACGTTCCGGGAAATCGGCCACGGTTCCCTCCAGCAGACCGCACAAATCAGTTCCATCAAGCTTCCGATCGGCGTCTGACCCAGCGTTCGCACCGACACTGGCCAGCACCGTGGGAAACACATCGATGTACCCCATCGTGTTTTCAAGTTTGCGACCACCCGGCCATTTCGCCGGCCAACGCACACAGGCAGCGACTCGAACACCGCCTTCAAATGTCGTCAGCTTGCTGCCGTGCAGCGGTCGATTGTTCGCTTTGAACTGGCCAACGCCACCGTTGTCGCTCATGAACCAAACCTGAGTGTTATCAGCTTCGCCGCTTTTCTCGATCGCACGAAGAATTTGACCGACGCCCTCGTCCATGCTCCAGATCATCGCCTTCAGCGTCGCTTCGTGATCCGCCTTCCCGTTCTTGGCATAGCGGGCAATGTCATCGGGCTTAGCCTGAAAGGGAGAGTGCGGAGCGTTGAAGGGCACGTAACAAAAATACGGCGCGTCATCGGCCGCCGACTCGCGAATAAAATCGGACGCCGCTGCGGCAATCAGGTCCGTCGCATAGCCTTGTTTCGCCACAGGCGTGTGGTTGATGTGCCAGTCACGTTGTCCGTCACGTTCCAGCAAGAAGTAGTCGATCGCACCGTTGTAGTGGCCTTCAAAGTGCGTAAACCCACGCGACAACGGATGCCACTTCATATCGTGGTGCCCCAGATGCCACTTGCCGAAGATGCCACGGTGTTTGTAACCGGCTTCGCCAAGCGCATCCGCAATCGTCCGCTCCTGAACCGGCAAGCCAAAGTTGCGCTGCGGCGGAATCACCGCCCGCGCCAAGCCAAATCGAATCGGATAGCGACCGGTCATCAAACCAGCACGTGTCGGCGTACACATCGGCGCCACATAAAACCGATCCAGCTCAATCCCTTCACCGACCAACCGATCCACGTTCGGCGTCTCGGTCCAATCCGAATGGTAGCCAACCGCGCCCCAACCAAGGTCATCCGCCAACATCACAACAACATTAGGTTGCGACCCGGCCCGAGCGACCGAAACCGTCGCTGCCGCAACTGTCGCAAGCGCAACCGTCGCAAACGCAACCATCGTTACACGTGAGAGCTTATTCATACTTCACTTTCCCTTTTTCAGACCTAGTGTGGCTGAGCGAACCAAACGGAGCATTGCCTCCGCCATCGTAGCCAGATGTGCGGGTAGCGCAACTCGTCAAGAGTTTTAACGTGGGTTGCGACCGCCGAGAGCCTTGACGACTATTGCGACGGAAAATTCCGGTACCTGTGCTACGGCAGAACGATAGCCTACCTGGATAGCGCCACGTTGATTTGCCGATTGGTAAACGCAGCGAGTTAGGGATAGGGAATCGTGGCTACCCACCAATCGCTACTCACCAATTGCTACTCAGCAGCTAATCTCGCGACATAGTCGGCCCAGCGTTCAGCCGGATTGAGAACGCCATGATTTACCATCGCAACGTAGATCTCAGGATCCGTAAGAACACGTTTGATTCTGGTCACGATTTCCCTCAGCTTTACCAGACACTCCGACGAATTCGTTTGCGAGACCGAATGATAGAACCTGATATGAATGCGTTCGCACGGGCCCTTCCGCTCAGCGAAGTCCGCCACGGCATCGTGGATCGATTTCCAAACACCCGCAGAATCGACTTCGGTTCTCGCAGCATAAAAGGCGAAACCACGGTCTCTTGCGACACCACGATCGCCTGTGGAATTGCAACAAACGCCAAAGCGATGATTGCACGCCGCACCATCAAATCAAATCGCACTACTTCAAACTTTTCTTTTAGGTGGAAATGAGTCCACCCGAATAATCGCCCGCAACTAAAGCAGACTCAGCCTCTTCGCCAACGTCGATATTCAGCTCGCGGGGTCCGCGACCAACAGTGACTATCTGTCCGACCTGGACTCAGTCGACCGAAACTGGATAGGAGGCATAAACCGCGTTGCCGAACCTCAACGTCGCACTCGGCCACACCGCGTTCGCGTTCAAAATCAATCTCACGATAGCTGAACCCTGTTATTCTGCCCGACCGCTCGGCGGGTGCGAGCGACATGACCGACGAACCGATCACAGTGCAAACGCCTGATTCGGAATCTGGCGGTCCGACCGGCGGTCCCATCAGCGCTAATCCACAGGCAACTACGCCAATCACGGCACAAAAAAACCTCGTGAATCCGGCTACAGATGTGCCGGGAACACGAGGGATTGAGTACTTAGCTACCCCACTAGGACAGTCACAATCGGCTCATAGCATTGGAAATAGGCAAGTCTCTGATCCGGCGGTGGCGCTGGCGGTGACATCTGGAGACATCACTCGCAATCAAAAGAGTGCTGAACTGTCGCGTGTGTGGTCTGCAATGGATGATGGACAGCGAAACGAACTGCTTGCAATTGCCGTCAAAATGCTTGGGGAATCGACGTAACATTCTGGTACCCCCCCAGTACTTGGGTCCTTGGAAAGGTGTAAACCCACTGCCCTGCAACAAGAACAGCCACAAATCGACTTGTACGAAACTTACTTTGAACCTTTTCAAAAATATCATTTTTTAGATTCTGAACGGAAGCATCTCCGAGATAATTTGAACATCAATCCTTAAGCCAACTTGGGAGTAAAGAGGAGGTGCGCAACCGACCATAAGCCGTTAACGCCCGCCTGAGCAGCTTATGAAAGTGATCTACTGGCATCCAGGAATGAGACACCCTACATATCGTGCAAATCTGCCGTGTCGTCGACGAACCGGAAGGTGCGGTGCCGAAGGCTCCGGGGAGAGTGGTGACTTAGCTGTTAGGTGCTTCCGCGTCGAGGGTGCCGAGGGCTTGTTCGTTAACGTCGACGCCGAGCAGGTCTTTAGGGGGTCGACTTGGTCGGTGGCGATTCCGGGTTGTCGGCGGTAGTGGGAGATGACAGCAGCGCTGCGGATTTCGCTGCCCGCGCTCAAGTTGGATAAACCAGCGTCCGACTGTGCCTATAGGTCGCTCCATTTGCTTGGCGACATGTCACACCGCTCAGTGATTTGCCTTCGTAGAGGCGAGCCAACGCAATGGCCATCAACGTCGCTCGTTCATCGGCAAGCGACATTGAGACGCCGACATTCACACCGCCCCCGTGTTGTAAGTACGCACGGGCCTGGCTCGCCCCTCCACGGTCTACTTGTGCAAATAGTTTAAAGCCTGGTGTTGCCCCATCCCAACAGCCTCGCCGATCCACTTGGCGGATTCCGACGCACCGTAGTGCGTCTTTTCGAGAGCGGCAACCGCGTCGTATATCCACGCTTCTTCAAACTTTGAAATTCGATTACATCTGGTTCTTGTTTCGCACCGCGGGGAGCGCGGATCGACGAAGTCGTCGTTAGTGCGAAAGGATGGTAGGGTTCGACCTCGGCTCGTTCGATAGCACGGTAGCGGCGTACAATGCGTGCAGGCCACGCTTGGCCTAGTGACGCGGCTTCGGCTTTGCCGGCCGCGTCCACTAGAACGTAGCGGGCGAACGTCGCGTCATAGAATATCTTCACGGTTTGGGCCTCTTTGAATGGTCGAAATCGAAAAACTGCGAAGGGCGAAACCTTCGCGGTGAACGTGAGCGGTTCGCGAGAGGCGTTCATTAAGCGGGCGTCGCTACCCCTTGTTGACGTCGCGGCGCAGAGCGTCGCGTCGGTCGTCTTGCCGCCGTGGCTCGTCCAACGCTTAGACTTGCCCATGGCTTCGACTATTTCTTCGCAGGAAAGAGGTTTGCGTGCCTTCTTCAAAACCGTCGAGGCCGCCCCGATCTGCGACATTTTTTTGCCGGCCTTCCTGGTCGCGAAGCTTTATGGCTGGAGTGGCCTTCGTCACGGCCGGCTGCTTGGTCGCCGGCTTCTTTGCCGACGCGGTCCTGGTGGCGGCGGTCGTTTTCCTCATAGCCATATCTGTTTTCCCGTTTTTGGAACTTGTCTGTTCCACGTTGGCCAACGGGACCACACATTCATCTCTGTCTCGAAGACACATCCAGCGCTGCTCCGGAGTTGTTCTGAGAATTCCGGAACGCTGGTGACCAGTGAGAAACGGGGGAGTTATTCAAATTCCGAATGTCGGCGGCACAATCACCCGCTCGTGTGATTGCACGGCCCCCCCGATAGCGATAAATTTACCCAGTCGACCATACCGCTCCATTGTGAAGCCCCGAAAGTTTAGCACCATGAAGATCAAGGCCCGAAAGAGTCGAACGCGTAAAACCACCGTGCTTCGCATGGAACAGCTCGAGCAACGACGTCTGCTTGCGCGGGATGTTCTCTACATTGATTTCGATTCCGGATCAGGCGGAACTCCGCCCCCACAAAATCTCGAGCAGAGTTACTTCGATCTCTTTACCGAGAGCCATTGGACAGACAAGGGTTTGCCTGCGGCTCCTGGCTTTCTCGATGTGGCGAGAACGGACTCGAGAGGCAGTGCCCGTCTCCAACGTGATGTTAGCGCCACTGGCATCAATTATGGCGACAACGTACTTGACCGAAGCGATGCATTGATCGTGCGTGATTGGACGGTTCGGTACTTGCGGAATTTATTCAAAGACTTTGATGTCGATGTTGTGAACGGTGCACGAGGTTGGGACCGGCTAACTAGTTCAGTTCTGAATGATGATGAAAATACCTATGTACTTTTCATTGGCGGAGACTTCACAAACTCTCAGGGTAGTCGAATCCTTGGCCGTACGTCGCAAGCGCCAATCAACGAAAACAATGAATACTTCGGTTGGGTTTACGCCGGCAACATTGCTGAGAACATGCAGCGGGGACGCACATTTCACAATGACACTGGACGTGATTTAGCTTGGAACATCGCAGTTACGGCAGCACATGAATACGGACACATGCTTGGCTTAGGTCATCCAAGCGTCCCGAAGTCCGAGTTTTCATCAGGCTCCACATTCGTCGATCGCTATTGCGATGATCATGGCCTTGAACGATGTAGGGTGCGACAGAAGGGACCTCTGCAGGTCTTTGATCCTCAGCTTTCAGTTATGGCGAGCGGATCGAAATACAAAGGCAGCCGATTCGCCCCTGAGAACTACGATGACTGGACATACGACGTCAAGGCAGAGGCATACCGCAGAGATGACAAGGGCACGCCCGACTTGCTTGATGACACGTTCAGCAGAGTGCTGTCAAACCGAAGCCAAGCAGGTGAACTTCGAGCGTCCTTAAACGATTCCCAACTGACCCTTCCGAATGCTCGTAGAAATGCAGGATTCACCCACGACTCTGAAGATACGAACAACGACTTCGACGCAGTGACGCCGAACTTCCCCGTCTTACCCCCGCAAGGAAATGCCGCAGGAAACCGCACCGCTGCGAGCATTGCGAGCGACTTATCGTCTGGACTTACTCAGTATCGCGATCAAGCCGTTCGCAGTATCGCAACTTCATTAAATTTGAGCGGCGATGCCCTTGTATTTGTTGCAGATGCGATAGCGGATGCCACGGGCCTCACAGGTTCATTGCAATCGCTTGTCACGGATGTGTCAGGACTTTCGACGTCATCATCGATGACAGCGATTACACAGTCTCTCGCAAACGCAGGTTTCTCGATCGACTTCGCGTTGACCGATCCGCAACTAGCTGCTGTTGATCCGAGCACACCCACTAACTACTTGCAGGTGAGTCGGAGCTACGTTCTCGCCGACTCAACGTCCAACACGTCATTGAAGACTTCCGGCTTAGCGGGACTGGACTTCTTAAAGGACTTGAACTTCGGCGGGAACCTGTCATTGGACGCCAATGCCGCGCTTCACCTGTCGATGGGATTCGACTCGAATGGCTTTTACTTCTCACCGGGCAAGCTACTGGAAGGTTTTGTTTCAGCGACTGGAGACGCCATCGCGGAAATACCAGCGATTGGTTGGATTGCTGGTGATGCGACTGTGACTTTCGCGCCCACTGTCGAGTTGTCTACGACAAAAGCTGATGGAAAAATTAGACTCGGGGATTTGGGAACAAATGCAATTGCCGCGGACGTTGACTTTCAAGGGGCAGCCTCGATTGAACTAGACGCGCAGGTTGAGATTTTCGACACCAATCTGATAGAATTTTGGGGTCAATGGAATTGGGACCTCGATGAAACCGGTGTGACTTACGATTCAACATCGTCGGGATTTGACACGGAGACGCTCCAGCGGTCGATTATTAATCTTGCCGCCCAAGGTCTCGATGAGATTGTGCAGCAAGCATCCACCCTTGCGGAATTCGCTGATTCGATTCCCGTCGTCGGTGAGAGCATTAAGGGCCCCATCGCCAGTCTGACGAGTGATGCACTTTCCTTCGACATAAGCGAAACCCCGCTCGTCGACTATCTCGCCGAACGCGGAATCGCTCTGACGTCGGAAATCTCAGTAAGCGACATCTTCGATGGCTCTTACGCCAACAAAAGTATCGTCCAGTTTGACGTAAATTACGTGCAGGGAGTCGATTCGCCGCTATCAATTGCCGCGTCAGATGAGTTTAAATTCGAGGCCGGCGGAGCGGAAATCGGCTTTGAGTTTTCAGGCAATGTTTCTGCTGATCCTTCGCTGACGTTTTCGATGAGCGTTGGACTGGATGCCACAAATGGACCCTATATTGTCGAAGGGACCGGCTTGACGGCTTCGCTTCCAATCTCAGGAAATCTCAATGGAATCGCAAGCCTTGGCGATTTGATTGACATCGAGGCAAATGCCGATTTTAGTCTTCCAGCATCTGCGGCCTTCCTTTTTGACGATGGCGACGCCACACCGAACGAACGGCTCTATATTTTTTCTTCGTTTAGCGTCGGTGATGCTATTGTCGCTCCTTCAAGCACGACTCTTAGTGGCGTTGCCAGGTTGGATGATCTCTCGCTTACTGCGAGATCCCCCGCAAGCAACATACCTGTAATTGGAAAGTTCCTGGATGATGCTCTGACCTGGCGTGCGTCGGGTAGCTATGACCTGCTAACCGAAGTCGCCACCTTCGAGGTTGACGAAAACAGTCTTCCATCATTCGCGAACCTTCGAGACAAACTGTTCGGCGAACTAGCGGGTGAACTCGTTGACGCGAATCCGATTCCAAAAGAAATAGGACAAATCCTCGGAACTAAATTGGTGTTCTTAGGCGACAAGACATTAGCGGAAACCATTGGAATGGGAGGCGCTGATGTTTTCCTGAATCCGTCGTCGTATGTCAACGCGCCAGCAGACGAAGCACCTAAAGGCGACGGAATCGAGTTGAACTATGATTTTGCGAATCCTGCAAATGTGGTGGCGTTACTTAGTGGACGAGATGCAGAATTGCTGAGCTTGTCTATCGACAAGACTTTCGGCCTCGATCTTCCACCGATCAGCGCCATCCCTCCGACTCTTCTTTACTCATTCTTCGGGATCGTGAATTTCAGCGGGCGTCTTGATATCATCCCGAAAATGGAAGCACAGTTCTCGGTTCAAGTTGGCGTCGACACCAACGGATTTTATATAGCAGACAAACCGGGCGATGTACTGAAACTAGTTGGCGAAATCGCGGCGAGACCTGCCCTGACGGGTAGTTTAACCGTCGTTCCTGTCGCGGAAATCGCGGGGACGGTCGCTATTGGTGCCGAAGGAGCAGTTGATGTGACGTCCCCCAGAGGTGACAGCAAGATTCGAGCAGGGGACATTGCCTCAAATGGCAATCTCGTCACGTCGAATTTTGACTTGAGTTTTACAATATTCGCTCGCGTGGGACTCGAAGGTAAAGTTGGCCTGCTGGGAACGGGTCTAGAATTCGGTGCAAGCATCGACAAACGTTTCGATTTATTTACGTTTCCTAGTGGAGGGGGGGAACCTGGGCAGGACGAGTTTGCCAAGATGCGAAAGGATATGGAGAACAATGGTAAGGCGATCGTATGCGCAAGTGGCTTTGCGGTTGGCGGAGTCTTCGGTGGAGTCGTTGCCTGTGGTATTGCCTACGGACAAGACATTCTTAATACAATAGAAGATGGTGCAGAATGGGTTGGCGACCGTTTTAATGAAGCAGTTGGCGGGATTGAGGACTTCGCGGATGACGTTAGCAAATCAGTGCAGGAAGTAGGTCAACAAGCATTGGACGCAGCAGAAGACTTCCGAGATGACGTCGTTCAAGTTGTAGAGCAATTTCCAGGGGGCAAAGAGGTTCTAGATTTCTTGGATCGCCTGGATGATCCAATCGAGAGCCTATTTAGTGGTGGTGGAGTTGACTTTGATATAAATAAGATTCTTGGCGTGGGCCAAGATACAAGGGAATGTCGTGCAATCGACATCTCAAACGAAATTTCATTCTCTCATTCATTTTCTGCGGCAAATGGAGTCTTGTCTGTCTCGCCGAAAATTGATTCGCCGCTTGATCTTGTCGTCTCAGTAATTGGGGATCGCCTCGTGATTGATGCTCCGGACCGCAAGGCAAACGTGTTCGTGCAAGAATGCCGAACTCGTCGTTGGACAGGTTTTCCTGAGTACACGTACACCCGTTGGTCAGAATGGAGGCCTTCGGGCGATCAGCGCGAAGTTACGTTTTCCAATTTGCTTAGCATGCCGCTCGGAATGGTAAGCCGAGTCGAAATTTCCGGATCGAATTTTGATGACGAGATAGTAAGCGTCCCTGGAACTAGTGATCTACATTCAG
>JBAUHR010000475.1:0-25804 GCA_049680385.1 Rubripirellula sp.
CATTGCTGTGGTGTGATAGTGCGATGGACTGACACCAGGATTGTCGAATGAGTTGATGTCGTACACTTCCCACTTTGACCAGTGAAGGTGATGCGGGATTGGATTCAGATTGTCGAACTTCTTCGAAACAATTGGCCAAGTTGGCGATCCGAAAAGGGATTTCGCAAACGCCGTCACCTTTTCGCCCATGACCGTTTCTGGCTTGGCGGCAATCAGATCCTGCAGCGAGATGAACTGGCCGTTGGGAGTGAGGACGTGCGATTCGCCTTCACGAAATGGAGCTTCATTCGTTCGAGTGTCAATCACACCGGTCACGATAGGAACGGTGCAGCCCATCCAGATTTCATCAAGGCCCGTCCCGTTCATGTATTCCGGGTAGTACGATTTCGCATCAAGCCGAAGACGTTTACCAGGCGAACAAAAAGTCCGGCCAGCGTAGCGGTGTAGTAGCTGCAACACTCCGTCGTTCTGATTAAGGCAGTCATCGAGAATCGAATCCGATCCGCCCCCGGTTCCGTCGATTACATCTTGCTGGGGGTACTCGTGCAGTTTATCCGCGAGAATTGACACCATGGGTAATGAACCTCAATGAATCTAAAGAAGTGTGTCGGATCCAAAAACTGTTTTTGGAGAGTTGATTGGGAACTTCATTGCTACAACACAACGGGACTGACGAAGAGTCGAATTGTCCGCGGTGCTATCAGGAGTGAGTAGTGTACGAAAAGAGGGCAGCACGAATCAGGGGGCCGTGTGACGCTGCACCTGTTTTTGGCATTGGTTGAATCCACAAGTCAATAGCCGTCTGGAACGTGTTCTCGCCAAGGCCTCGAGCAGGTAGTTTGCCCAACCACGTCGAAAAGCCTCCCGAAAAGGAAGGCCCAATTCCCACCAGCCGATATTCTGCGTCGGCCAGTCGAGTCGGATTTACGTGCTCTCCCGCAACAAGAAGTTCTTGCAGTTTTTAAGTCTTTATTATGCAAGCGTTTACTTCGTTCTCCCTTTGGAAAAGTCAAGCGTCAGGTATGCTCTTCTCGTTCGCCAGCCAACGGTGCCGCGACTGACTTGTGTCGCCGGCGCATCTTGGCATTTATTTGTGGCGTTGGCGTGTTTCATTGGGCGGATGTGGGGGAGCTGAATGATTCCTTGTGGCTTCTTGTGGTGATGGTTGGGTCGACCGCACGCTATGATTCATAAAACGCGACACTTGAAATAGACGAGAAATCCATGTGTAAACTGATGCCTGTACGAATGCCGATCTGCACCAACCTTATTCGCGGTCTTACGATCGCATCGCTGATCGTTTGCTGCGGTGTGACTGCACGAGCCGATAATTGGCCTCAGTTTCGCGGTTCCGATGCGAATGCTCTTTCGACGCGGCCGTTGCCGACGACTTGGTCAGACCTCGATGGGGCGACGGAGAACATTCGCTGGAAAATCCCTGTTGCAGGGGAAGGCTGGTCGCAGCCGGTGGTTTGGGGTGAGATCGTATTCCTGACCGCTGCGGTTCCGTTGTCCGAAGCTGACAGTGGCCCGGAACCCTATTCGGGCGGTGGTGGGCGTGCGCGGTCGGATTTGATGAAGACTGATTTCCGCTATCAAGTCATCTGCATCGACGCCAACTCGGGTGACGAAGTTTGGCGAACGACATGCAAGGAAGGGCGACCGCCGATTCCACGCCACAACACGAACACTTACGCAACTGAGACGCCGATGACAGACGGCAAACGGGTGTACGCCTACTTTGGCATGAATGGGATTTATGCGCTGGACATGCGAGGGAATGTTCAGTGGCAAAAGGATCTTGGCGTTTTCGAGATGAGAGCGGATTGGGGAACCGCCAGCTCGCCGACGCTATTCGATGGAAAGCTGTTCGTTCAAGTTGACAATCAAATCGATTCTTTCCTGATTGCTTTAGACGCGGAAACGGGCGATGAAGTTTGGCGCGTCGCCCGCGATGAGAAATCGCAGTACAGCAGCCCAATGATTTGGCAAAACTCGCTGCGAAGCGAACTGATCGTCGGCGGGATGGTCTACCGGTCGTATGATCCCGCGACGGGCAAGCTTCTTTGGAAACTCGACATGGCGAAGGGGCGCAGTTCCGCCACGCCGGTTGCCGACGGGGACAGGCTATTCGTTGGCAACGAGCTTAGGAATCGCGGCGGCGACGACGATGGTGGCGGACGACTGTTTTGCGTCAAGCCGGGCGGCAGCAGCGACATCACTCCGCCCGAGGATGCGCCGGAAAGTGAGTTCGTTGAGTGGTGGATCGAAAAAGCAGACATGCAGATGGCGTCGCCGACGATTTGCAAAGGCAAGATCTACTTGTTCGAACGTAGCACGGGCAACATGCACTGCGTCAACATGGAAACAGGCGAGACTGTTTATCGCCAGCGAGTACGATCGGCGAAGGCGTTTTGGGCGTCACCGTGGAACGATGGAAGGCAAGTCTTCGCGCTCGATTCAAACGGAACGACGCATGTCTTGTCGTCGGCTGATGATTACGAATTGCTTTCCGCAAATGATCTCGATCAACAATCCTGGAGCACGCCTGCACTGGCCGATGGCCGGATCTATATGCGAACGAGCGCCCATCTGTATTGCATCGAGGATCTTTCGCCCGCAGATCGATCCGCGAAGTGACGGGCAGGGTCGATTCCTATCGGCAGAAATTACGCGTGACCGACCGGTAGAACCGGTCCTACTTGTTACTTGTTACCTGCTTTGACAAGGTCGTTCAAAACGTTTCATCGAATAGACATCTGCGCACTGACATCTGCGCACTGACATCTACGCAGTCACATCTACGCCTAGACCCGAGATTCACACTCATGAAATCCTTCGTGCTTTTGCTTATTGCCTTGATGCCAACCTTTGTCACGGCCGCGGATTTCCAGCCAGATGAATCACTGGTCTATAAGAATGTGGCCGATCAGACCAAGGACGGGACCGTCGAGCTGAAGATACACATGTACAAACCTGACGGGCTTCAGGCGTCCGATAGACGACCGGCGATCGTGTTCTTCTTTGGCGGCGGTTGGAGCGGTGGAGATCCGAAACAGTTTTATCAACAAGCGGACTTCTTTGCGAAGCAGGGAATGGTTGCGTTTTCGGCCGATTATCGTGTGAAAGGTCGCAACAAAACGACACCGTTTGAATGTGTGAGGGACGGTAAGTCGGCGATTCGTTGGGTGCGGGAACATGCGGCGGAGTTGGGTGTTGATCCGGACCGGATTGTGGCATCGGGCGGTTCGGCAGGCGGTCACGTCGCGGCCTGCACGGGGATGATCGAGGGCTGTGAGGATGAGGGGCAAAACCTAGCGGTAAGCTCGCTGCCCAACGCCATGATCTTGTTTAACCCGGTATTGGATACAACCGAAAAGGGATACGGTGCGAACCGGTTCACGCCGCAGCAGCAGACGGATCTTTCACCCTGTCACCATGTTCGCCCTGGCATGGCCCCCACGTTGCTGATGCACGGTACCGCGGACACAACCGTGCCCTACGAAAATGCCGAGCGGTTTAGCAGACTGATGAACCAGGCCGGCAACGAATGCAAATTGGTATCGTTCGAAGGTGAGAATCATGGCTTTTTCAATTCGGTCTTCTTCCGCGCCAAAACCAAGGACCTCGCACCGTACAACAAGGGGATGAAAGCGAGCGTGGCGTTCCTAACCGAACTTGGATACTTGCCGGTCGCCACGACCACGACCACGACCACGACCACGACCACGATTACGATTACGATTACGATTACGATTACGATTACAACCCCGACCACGGTTGCTTGCGTTGGCGACAGCATCACGGCGGGGCCGTATCCTTCGTTGCTTCAAACCGCCATGGGCGACGATTGGCGGATCATAAATTGTGGCAAGGGAGCCGCA
Organism: Rubripirellula sp.; assembly: GCA_049680385.1. GTDB lineage: Bacteria > Planctomycetota > Planctomycetia > Pirellulales > Pirellulaceae > Rubripirellula. Next base: position 3,885 of record JBAUHR010000475.1, read on the forward strand.
ACGGTGATCGAAGGCACCCTCCGGCCCTACCACACGCTGCCCGAGTATCAAAAGGCGCTAACCGCCAATCCAGGTGTTGTCATCATCATGCTTGGCACCAATGACGCAAACCCGAAATGGTGGGATGATGAAACTCGCGAAACGTCATTCGACGGATCGCCTGCGGACGAGTTTCGATTGCGTTACCTATCTCTGATCGAATCGTTTGAACAGCTTTCCAACCCGCCGCGGATTCTCTTAGCGACGCCCATGCCGATCTTCCCGGAAAAGGAATCACGGGATCATATGCATGCGGAACGAGTGGGGCGGCGGGCACACCTGATCAACGATGTGATTCCACTGATTCGACAGATTGCAAAGGAACGCAGTTTTCCGCTGGTCGATCTTCAACTGACGTTGAGTGATCAAAAAGAAAACTGCGTTGATGGTGTGCATTACAACCACACTGGATACCAAGCGATTGCCGATGCGATGAAGGCCGCTTTACTTGATACGCGTTCTGCAAGCAGTTCAACGGCCTTACCGAGTAACCGGTGACGGTTCGAAACACCGGGTTTCGTCACCAGTGTGCGGGATCGTGTTGCCGCTCGAAGATAGACTGCGATATCGAAACGAATGTCGATCGGCGGACATGATTGTCTTGGACCTGATCTGAGATTCGAAGTCATGCAAAAAGCGGGAGCGACTTGTAGGATTTGCCTAGAATGGGGGCTGGTTCGGTGCCTAGCCAGTCCTTCAGAATAGTTGCGTAGACTTGACGGAAGTCGTGTTCGTGTTTCAGGTCGCCATCCTGCAGGTCGGTTAAGTTTGGACGCTTTCCGATGATACCGGCTTTGACGCCACCGCCGCACAAGAACATCGGCCCCGCCGCACCATGATCGGTTCCTTCGCTGGCGTTTTCGGCAACGCGCCGCCCGAACTCGCTGAACGTCATCACGCAAACTCGCTTGCCGTGGTCGTGGGCTTCTAAGTCGCGTACGAGCGCACTGACGGCGTCGCTCCATTGTCGCAGCAGAACGCTGTGAGTTGCAGACTGCTGAGCGTGAGTGTCGAAGCCATCGTGTTGCAAGTAATAAATGCGTGTCGTTAGTCCCGCGTCAATCAACTGGGCGACCACTCGCAGTTTCTTGCCCAACACCGTTTGCGGATACGCCACGTCACTCTGGTAGGTCGAAGCCGCTTCGGCGACACGCTGGCTAGCGGCGATCGCTGATGTGGTGCTTGATTGCAAGAAACTTAACAACTCGTTGTCTGCATGCGAGCTTTCGGGTTTACGATTTTGTAGCAACTGACGAAGCGACTGTTTGTTGCCTCCCCTCAATTGAAACTCTGCTAATTCCTTCACCGTGGGCACTCGAATGTTGGTCGACGCGATCGCCATCGGCTGTTGTTCACGGCCGAGGTGCAGAGCGGGAACGTCGCCACCGGCAGCCACCGGTTGATGATCCAGGAATCGACCGAGCCATCCGTCGCTGCGAGGTTCGTCTTTCCGCCGGCATGTATGCCATATATCCATCGACTCGAAATGGGATCGATTGGGTTTCTCGTAGCCAACGTTACGAACGGCACTGAACAGTCCGTCTTGAAGAAGATCGTGCATGCCGGTCATTGCTGGATGCAAACCTGTTTCGTCATCGATCTTCAGCACATCCGTATCTGCGATGCAGAGTTTCGGACGAGCGGATCGGTAATTAGCGTCTGCGTACGGAACGATCGTATTCAAGCCATCGTTGCCACCCGACATCTGCACCACAACGAGCACCCGATCATCCGGCGAATTGCTAGCCGACGCCACCTGGGCAAAACACTGTGGTAGAGCCGCGCCTATTCCGACCGCAGCAGCACCACCGATGGAGGACCGCAAGAAACGGCGTCGATTTTCGTTCGTGGAAATCAGCATGTTGATGCATCCTCGAGGTTACGCCAGTTGGCAAACGGGTAGCGAAGTGATGGCGTGGAGCAACGAACGCATTTGCCGATCATCATCACCGGAATGAGAGGCGGCGGTTTCACGCAACTGGGATCTGGTTGCACCGTCCAGCGGAATCGCAAGCAAACAGTGTTCGAAGTAGTCGATCGCTTGTTCAGGCGAGCGCACACCATGTTCACGCAGGTATTCCGCCAAACTCTTGCTGTCGAATCGAGTGGTGTTGTCATCCAAGACATCCGCGACGAGGTTTGCTCGACCAAGTAAGGTCGACGAATTGATCCAAGCTCGGCCTCCGTCCCAACCTTTCACATTGGGCGGATAGAACAAACCTTGCCCGATGTTCAGCAGGCCATTGGCAAGAAGTTGAGTATTGGTTGTGCCGTTAAGGCTTCGTAGCATGCCGATCACAAGTTCAACCGGCGACTTGATCTTGCGGCCGATTGCCAAGGGCGAAAAGAAAGCGTTGCTGGCCAGGATTCGCTGAATCACGGGCGCGACTTGAAGGTCACAGTCGCGAAACAAATCGGTTAGCGGCTGGATCACCGCATCCGTTGGGTTTAACTCATCGCTAACAAAGAACCGAACCAACTTACGCACGACGAACCGCTGGGCCGCTGGCTGTTTCAGGACAATCCTGACGCCGTCCTCGCCGTCGAAATCGCCGCTTTGGCCAAGAACGTTCTTCACTTCCGAATCATGTTGGTAGCGGTTCTTGCGAAACTTCTTGTTCTTGATTTCCCAGCCAGTGAAACATCTCGCCAGTTCCAGCACGTCCGTTTCGCTGTAGTTTCCTTCGCCAAGACAGAACAGTTCCATCAATTCACGGGCGAAGTTTTCGTTGGGGTGAGCTTTGCGATTCGAAGCTGAGTCGAGGTAAATCAACATCGCCGGGTCTTGCGAAATTTTGTGAACCAGTTCACCAAAGTTACCCAACGCGTGCTCACGCAAAATCTGGTTTTGAATCCACATCATCCTCGCGTCCTTGACCTTCTCGGCTCCGGTTGCGAAATGCCCGTGCCAAAAGATCGTCGCTTTCTCGAGCAATTGATTTGGCGTATTGAGCAAGCGATAGCCCCAAGCTGCAGACAAATTCTTGGGATCACCGCCCGCCAAAGTCGCTTCGGCGAGTGAATCGGCGGTGGCTCGGAACTCGGATGGTTCCTGGTTTTTTGCAATCAGGTCGCGGACGACTTCCGCAGGTGTGCGTTTGACGGCCGCATCTATATTGGCCAAGCCAACGCCAAACCCCGCGCGGCGAAACAAGTGCGCTGCTGCCGATCGCCCCCAAGGTTGATCCGCGGTTGGTTGAAACGGTTGCCATGCCCAGGCCGCATCAATCGATTGCATCTCATTCATGGCTGCGTCTCGGTGTTCGACGCTACACGGATCGCAAACTCCAACGCCATTTGCGAATCCGAGACAGCTAAGTTCAGTTTTGCGTGGTGAAAGAATCCAAGTAACTCCAACAGCAATTCGGTCTCATTCTCAGCCGCTTCTTTGCTGTGTCCTTTCTCTAGCATACTGTTGGCTACCAACTGAGCGCGGTTGGCTTCCAAGATGTGCCGCAGTGTCTTGGCCACAAGTTTTCCGTTGGTGTTCGACGTGTCGTCAACAGCGTTTGCACCCTCAACCGCTGGCTCGACTAATTTCCGGGCCAGTGCTGATGAACTGGACACGATGACTCGTTCACCAGCGAAGGCGACGGTGGGTGAAAAATTGAATTGAATGCGCTCGTTGAGACTTTCAGGATTGTCACGATCCGGGACGTAGGTTGCTGTGGTGAGTTTTGCATCGGCTACGGTTTCCATCCCCAAGTCGAGCTGGGGCTGGCCATTCTGTGCCCCCGTTACGTTCAAGAACCCGATCAGGCTTTGGAAGACTCGCCGCAGTTCCGGCTGCGTTTGGTCAGGGTTCTTCATGCGAAACTGAATCGCAAACGAAGGCAACTTGATGGCGGGTTGAGGAATCACGCCAGTGAAGTCTTGCTGCATTCCAACCAGTTGCACGTCACTGTGCAGAGAGCCAAGAATATCTTCGCCAAAATCGCGACCCGAGAAGAACGTTGTCAGCGTTGTGTCGGCAACTGCGATCTGGTCGTTGGCCCGATCCGACACCAGGTCTCCCGCACGGAGCCACATTTGGGCTAGGTCACGGTGAGCTGATAATGCGAACAATTGGTTGGGAACATTCAGTAACGGCGGCGAGGTTGCGAGTTCAGGTTCACCAAAATAATACTCGCGGGGCGATTCCCAATCCCGTTGATGCGGCGTGGTCAACCGAAACGATACACCCGGTGTGCCGACGTCAAGCTGAGCGGTCACGTAGGGCGCATTACGGATGTTCGCGAGCACACCGCCCAATACGATCTCGGCAAGGATGTTGTCGACCTTGTCGTTGAACACTTCTTTGGCAAAACCGATGTCACGCAGGGTCGCAATGTCCACAAACGCTGTCGCGGCGAGTTGATCAACGTCACCTGACACGTTGTTCTTTTGTGCTGCCGCATAGTTTGGTTTGGTCGATAGCGACTCGTTAGGCCGATCAAGATAGTGGTCGATGATCGTTTTGCCGAGTTCTGAATTATTGGTCAGCAGCAGCCAGTCGTGCATTCGCACCATCTTTAATTTGTCACTAACCACATCGGCCATGAATTCGCGATAGTCGCCCCGTTTCGGTGTTTCACCCTGCATTTGCCGAGCAGCTAACACAAAAACGCGAAAGCGTTCAAGGATTTCAGTGTCTGATGAATGTACCAGGATCGCTGCGCCGCCCGTTGCTGAATCCAACGCAACGGTGACTCCGCGATTGGCCAGCAAGTCGATCGCTTCTTGCCACGGTTTGCCCATGCTTGCTTCAAAAGCACGCAGACCCATTTGTAGTTTTTGCGAGCCGGCCGACTGCATCAGCGCATCATAGGCCGGCATTGATTCCAGCTTCCAACGCAGCGGGTGATCAATCACCGATTCCAAAACTTCGCCCACGTCCGAAATTTCGGCACAGGCAACGATTGAACTAGGCAGCAAGTCGGTTGCCGAACAATCCGCGCCTCGCGGAGGTTCGGCAAACGAGGCATTCGACAATACAATGAAGCACGCCGAGACCAGCGCGCACGCCATTGATCGCATGGGAAATCGAATTGAGAGAATCATGGGCGTGTTCGGTGATGGGAGGCATGTTCGATGGGATCCGTTAGTCTATTCGCCAGACGGGAGGTCTACTTTGTATCGGTGCGTATCGTTTGGCGATTGCGATATGGAAACGACACCAACGGGTGAAGTGATCGAGGTCGGATTTCCGCACTCTCGATTTGAGCGGCAACGTTGGACACGCTCGGTTTCGCGAGTGAAAGTCAAATTGTTTGGTACATTATTAAGTCGCAACCTTGGATCTCGGCTGGCATTACGATTGACTTCGCAGAAGACACTTTATGGAACACCCCGCTAAGAGACGCTGGCGATTGATCGCTTTGACGGGGCTGGCCATTGGTTCGCTGTTGGCGATCATCTGGTTCTTTGCAATGCCGCCTGGGTTGAATCCAGGCACTGGTGCCGACGGCACAGCGACAACCGTCGACGAAACGGCAGACACATCCGCGGTGGTGACGGTTTCGGATGACTTCGACCCCACGGTCGCTGATCCAACCTTTAGCCCGGAAGAGGTTGTTCGGCTGCAATTGGCGTCTCTGCACGAGGCGGCTGAACATCCCGAGCGGTTGGTCGAGTGCTTCAGCCTGGCTTCGCCCGAAAATCGACTGAACACGGGACCGCTCAGTCGATTTGCCGAACTGATTCGTGACAAATCGTACTTTCCTCTGTTAGGTCACCAAAACGCTATGATCGGGCGTGCCAAGGTGATTGACGGACACGCGGTGGTGATGGCAACGATCGTCGCCGTCGACGACAAAGCGTACTCATTCGAGTTTCTGCTCTCTCGCTATCGACCGACCGAATCAACGTCTGGCCCATTAATTGCGGACGCTGCAGGCGTGGACGAACGTCAACCAGTCGACGATGCTGGCATGTGTTGGATGACGGACGGCGTCTATCCTGTTTTCGTAGCGGATGTTCCGCCCGCAAGTCGTTCTGGCACCGAAGAATAGTGTTTGAATAGGAATGGAAACGCAGTCTCAAACCGACGAGCAATTGATCGAACGAATCCGAAACGGGGATAAGTCGAGCTTGCAAACGTTTCACGATCGATACCGAGACTTGGTATTCACGGTCGCCTTTCGTGTTTGCGGCCAAGAGTGCGACGCCGAGACGGTTTTGGTAACTGTTTTCTGGGAAATTTGGAGAAACCCATCTGCGTGGAATCCACAACGCGGTTCGGCACGTACTTATTTACTGTTGCTGACGCGTAGCCGCGCGAGGGATTTGATGCGGTCAGAGAGAGGACGTGCCAACGCGCAGCGGACAGCCAGTGAAGAACTGTCATTTCGACAAGCTAGCAGCGAAACGCAGCTTGACCCGTCTGAACAGCTCTTCGATAAGAACAGGTCGACAAGTTTACGAGATGCAACGAAGACGCTTCCTGATGACGTGCGTGAGGCGTTAGAATTAGCGTTCTTTGCGGGCCTGACTCATACCGATATTGCGATCCGGCTGGGCATTCCTCTGGGAACGGTCAAGACGAGGATTCGTCGAGGTTTAGTTCAGTTGAGAGAACGCTTAGCAGCCACGAAAGATGATTGGTCGATTCAGTGAATTGTGATTTTTGCCAACAACGACTCGAGCTTTATGTTCTGGGAGAACTAGATCCGTCGGTTTCTCGGTCGATCGCTGAACATCTTGATGGCGGCTGCGTTTCTTGTGGCGAAGAGCTATCCGCGTTGAACGAGTCGATCGATTGTCTGATCGAGGACGCCGATCTTCGTTCGCCCACAAATTCAACCTGGGATAAAGTTGCCGCGGCGATCGAATCAGATCGGCCACCAGTCGGCGGGCGGAATGAAGTCGGCTTGCAGACATCATCGGGTTTTGACGCCAGGCAGATTGCGGCTGGATTTCTTGCGATTGCTTGCGGATTCGGTTTGATGCTGCTGACGCTTCGGTCAACCATCGATCGCTCAAGCGTCGCCAAGTCAGCCAACGATGTTGCTGCGACCGACCAATCAGAAAACAATCGATCTGATCTCGCCGGCGAACCGGCTTTTCAGAAGAGCTTGGATTCGACGCAACTGGTTTCGTTCCGCGAACCGAATCGCCCCGAACAATCAGCAGGCAGCATGGTGATTGATTTCAACACCATGCAACTTCACGTTCACGTGGAAATGCAAGATCCACGTGACTATGCGTTTTGGTTTGTGACCACTAGCGGCGAGTGGATTTCGGGCGGACGACTCGACCATCTGGGTAGCAGTCACTATGGGAAGATTATTGACGTTCCCGCTACCGATTCTCCGATCGCACATACGGCGATTGCAGTCGATTCACGCGACGCGACAAGGTCGCTTGAACGCGATGTTGCTTTGGTGAGCGACGCAATCAGTGGCCTCAAAGGCAAATCTCTCTAACGTTGTCTCTCAGCCGATTAACTGTGCGGCCGCGTCCGGTTTTGCCTCCGTTTTTGCCTCCGGTTCCACCAGAGCGTAACGTCGTTGTGGACTTCCTGAGTCGACGGCACTAACAGGCAGTTGATTTGATCGTTTACCGGTTAGCCGCAGTCGTAATCAAATTCTGTCGCGTATGCCTGCGGCTCACAGTTAGCCAATCAGATCGCCATGTAGTACTAGACCAACAGCGGCTGCAAGCCGCAGGTGCCGGAGTCGTGAACGCAACGCCCCAAAACCGCGGATAGCGTTACCGGCTAGCGTTGTCGGCTCGGTTGTAGAATCAGCTACGGCGCCAGCCGGGCGGGGACGTGAAAGATGAGCAATTACCGATGCGATGAGGAGGGTGAAATCGTACCGACGTTTAACGCGAAGTTTCAAAAACTTGCTTGATGATTCTGTTTGGTTTCTTACGAATAATCTCATTTTCCGGAATCTGTCGGACAACGCCTGCTCGTACTTCTTGTGCTTTACCTGAATCCGATGGCTGATTGCCAGCGTCGGTGCGGCAACCACAAACAAGATTCGAGCAACTATGACTTTCCTGCGCCGAAAAACGAATCCATCTGCTCTTAAAAATGGTTCGCGATCGACCATCGCTGATCGCAAATCGACCAAACGGGCAATGTCATCCACGCGTCGTCGTGCGCTGCTTTGCGAATCGCTCGAAGCACGTCGGCTGTTGACTAGTTACTTAGTCGACACGGTTGCGGACACGATCGCGGACGACGGATTTGTCAGCCTGCGTGAAGCGATCCAAGCGGCGAATACGAACGCGGCGGTCGGCGACGTTGCGGCGGGCGAACCCGGTTCGACAGCAACTGACACGATTCGATTCTCGTCGCTGCTCGGCGATGCAACGATTCAATTGGACGGTGCCCAGTTGCTGATTTCTGATTCGCTTAGCATCTCGCGTGGCGATGCGTCGTCTATCACGATTGATGGCGCGGGACTTAGCCGTGTGCTGAACGTTGGTGCGGGCGCAAGTGATGTTTCGCTGCGTGATTTGACAATCACTGGCGGATTGGCTGACACCGGTGGTGGATTGTTGTTGGCAAGTTCAGGCCGAGTGACCTTGGACGGCGTCGACGTGGTTGGCAACGAGGCAACGGGCGCGGCGGCGACGCAAGGTGGTGGTGGCATCTTCAACTTGGATACGACGTTGACGATTCTGGGTGGCGAGATCGTTGGCAACATTGCCAGCGGAACGAACGGGTCCGGCGGCGGCGTTTTCAGCGCTTCGGGCGACGTCGTCATCCGTAACACAACGATCGCCAGTAACGTCGCCAATCGGGCGGGCGGTGGGATCGAGTTGGGCGTCGGTTCGTTACTGCTAAGTGACGTTACGCTGGGTGGTCTCTCGTCAAGTCGAGGAAACATTGCTGGTCCCGCCGGATCGGCGTCACCAGGAAATGGCGGTGGACTGCACGTTACGGGCGACGGTGGAGCAACCGCAACTCGAGTGACGGTCGCCGGCGGCAGCGTGCTGAGCAACTCGGCGGCCACCGAGGGTGGCGGGCTTTGGAATCAAAGCGGCGTGACCATGACTGTGACTGGGGACACGCTCGTTGCCGGGAATCGTGCTGGCGGGTCGCTCAACACGCAAGGTGGCGGTGGCATTTTCAACAACGGCGGACTGCTGGTATTGAGCGACACTCGTGTGCTCAACAATGCAACGACCGGTGCGGCAGGTGGCGGTGGTGGAATCGCAACTAGAGGCGGCACCGTTTCAATCGATCATTCTTTGATCGCCGGCAATTTTTCGGCTGGCGTATCCGGATCGGGTGGCGGAATTCTGGCACTCGGTACCGCTCAAGTGAACGCTGTTGATTCGGAAATCAGCGGTAACGTCGCGAGCCGCGCTGGCGGAGGCATCGAAATTGCCACAGCTCCATCGTCTCGCAATGCACTGACCCTGCTTGGCGTCGAACTGAGTGACAACAACGCGGGCGTGATCGATGATGACGCGACCGCAGCAGCCCCCGGCAACGGCGGTGGTCTACATATCACAGGATCGGCTAACGCGTTGATTGCGGAAAGCTTGATCAGCGAGAACATCGCGGCCAACGAGGGTGGTGGTCTTTGGAATGGATCGGGAACCCTGATCGTCGAGAACACTCGAATTCTCGACAACGTCGCTTCGGGTGATGCTGCCGATAACGGCGGTGGTGGTGTCTACAACGAGGGCGGTATTGTCGATGTTCGTGACTCGTCGTTAGTTGGCAACTTGGCAAATGGAGTTGCAGGCAGTGGCGGCGGTGTCTTGTCAGTTTCTGGTCGTGTGACCTTATTCGACACCGTCCTGGAATCGAACATCGCGAACCGTGCGGGTGGTGGTATCGAATCCGCAGGTGGCGCAAGAATCAGTTTGGACGGTGCACGCCTGGTCGGCAACGTGGCCGGACCGGTTGGCAGCGCCGCACCGGGGAACGGCGGCGGCTTGCATGTGACCGGAACCGGCGACACGACCATCGTCGGCGGCGTCGTCAACGGCAACATTGCGGCGCGTGAGGGCGGCGGACTCTGGAACGACAAAGGCACGTTGACCGTCCTGGGAACCAAAATCAGTGGAAACATCGCGCGTGGGCCGGCGGCTGATGATGGCGGTGGTGGCGTGTTCAACAATGGCGGTACATTGGTGATCTCCAACGCGTCGATCGAATCAAACGGAGCTGGTGGCGCAAGTGGTAGCGGAGGCGGCGTCTTCAACTTTGGCGGTATCGCAACCATTACCGATTCGGTGGTCACGGGCAACGTCGCCAATCGTGCGGGTGGCGGCATCGAATCCTCGGCGGGTTCGGAAACCACTCTCAATAATGTCACTCTTGATGGCAACAACGCTGGCGTCAGGAGCTTGGGCGGATCGCAAAATCAATCTTTGCTGGCGTATTCGTTTGACGATCTGGGAACTTCGGCCACCGCGATCGGTTCAGTCGCCGCCGCGGGCGGTCCTGCGTTACTGTTTACCGACAACAGCGGCAACCCGGCGGATCTACACGGGCCAGCAGGCAGTGGTGTGTCGGGCAAACCAAGTGACTTCGCATTCGATAACACCAACAGCAACGGAATCACGACAGCAAGTCACGGTCAACACGCTGCGGACTTTGATGCGATCGATGGGCTGAGTGCGTTTACGCTATCGGGTTGGTTCATGTTGCCTGCAACAGCGACCGAGAGCATCGGGCGACAGGATGCCTTGATCGAAAACGGCACCTTATCGACTCTCGACGCGCCGGGCGGTTTTCGGCTGCGGGGCGGTCCAGTTGCTAATGCGGGAACGCTCGAACTGCGAGTCAATCGTGATCGCTCTGTCGAATCATCGGCCGCCTACACCGAAATCGGCCAGTACGTTTACTTTGCCGTTTCGTATGACGGCACGAAGTCAACTGACAACGTCAAATTCTATAAGGGCACAGCGAGTGGCGGAGTAACGCTGGTCGACACGTTGACGCTTGATGCCGGCGCTGTCAATCAAGAAAACATTCCACTATCGATCGGTGTTACTCGCACCAGCGGCTTGACGCTGAATCCGTTCAACGGCTTACTCGATGACATTCGCATCGACGGTTCAGTCGTTTCGGTAGGCGAACTGGAATCACGGCGTTTTGCTGCGACGGGACTGGACGTTTCAATTGCAGCGAATCCTGGCAACGGTGGCGGCTTGCACGTTTCCGGTGACGCGGTCGTGCGGATCAACAACGGAACGGTTCGTGGAAACTTAGCCGCGGGCGATGGCGGTGGTTTGTGGAACAGCGCCAGCGGAAACTTGATCGTCAATGGCACGGCGATCCAGGGCAACTCGGCGACCGATGGCGGTGGCGTCTACAGCGACGGTGGGAACACGGTACTTGCCGATATGAATGTCGCCCGTAACGCTGCTTCGCAAAGTGGCGGTGGCATCTACAGCGAAGCCGGCGCGTCGTCATTTCAGAATCTGAAGATCAGTGACAGTGTCATCGACTTAAACGTGGCAGGTGCGACTTCGGCTGGAACCGGTGGCGGCGGCATCTTTGCGGCTGGGTTCTCGGTTTTGACCAATACTGACATCACTGGCAACACGGCGATCGAGGGAACCGCAGACGGCGGTGGCGTGCTCGCCCCGGCGTTCTCAGACTTTTCGACCGAAGGCGGAATGATCAGCGGCAATCACGCCGCCCGGGCTGGCGGAGGCGTTGAAAACGGTGGGTTCTTCAGCAGTGTTGGCACCGACTTTGACAACAACTTTACCGGCGTTAACGGCGGTGCTTTACATCAATCCGGATTTGGCTTCACCGTCGTCGCCGATGCCAACGTCACCAACAATTCGGCCGCGAATGAGGGTGGCGGGTTTTGGAACAGCGACGGCGGTTTCATGTCCGTTCTTGATTCAACTTTCGATCGCAATGATGCCATGTTCGGGGGAGCCATTTTTGGCGACGGCGCGTTCCCGGACACCAGCGTCGACCGAAGCGAGTTCACGAACAACACCGCAACAATCAACGGCGGTGCAATCGCTACCGAAGGCGGTTCATTATTCTTGGCGGACAATTCCTTCACCAACAACCGTGCCGGCGGAAATGCACCAGGACTCGGAGGCGGTGCGATCTTCACGGCGTCGGACAATGAAATCATCAACAACGATCTGATCAATAACTCAGCATCAAGTCCGCTTGGCAATGGCGGCGGGATCTTGGTAGCCGCCAACGGCACGGGAACGTATTTCGGTGGATTGATTCAAGGTAATACGGCCGGTCGCGCTGGCGGTGGCATCGAAGTGATCGGACAAATCACGATCGATCAAGGATTTGACGCCGGCAGTGATGTTCCGTTGACCATCGACTCAAACTTCGCTGGCATCAACGGCGGCGGAATACACATCACCGGTTCTGGCGACACAACACTGCGGCGTGCGTCGGTCACCAACAACACTGCTGCAGGTGAAGGCGGCGGGCTGTGGAACAGTGCGGCAGGTACGTTGACCGTCGACGTGGTCACGATTTCTGGCAACATCGCATCAGGTAATGCGGCCGACCAAGGCGGCGGCGGAATCTACAGCGATGGCGGATCGGTCGTGTTGACCGAAACTGACGTCCGCGAAAATATGGCAGATGGTTTGTCGGGCAGCGGTGGTGGCATTCTGAATAACGGCGGATCGTTGACAGCGACCGATACGTCGATCACCGGCAACGTCGCGGTTCGTGCGGGAGGTGGCATCGAAACCGTTGGCGCTGCGATCACGACGCTCGCCAATGTCAACTTAGACGACAACAGTGCAGGGCTCGATCTCAGTTTGGCCGGCGCGAACGTTCCTGAACCGTTGTTGGCGTACAACTTTAACGAAACCGGAACCACTGCTATTGCGACGGGAACCGCCGCCGACGGCAGCGGAAATCCAGTGCTCAATTTCAATGCCAACAACAGCACGACGCCTGCGGATCTTCACAGTGCTGCAGGAACCGGCGTGTCGGGGTCGCCGACCGATCGTGCGTTTGACAACACCAACGCAGGCAACCAGTTTTCAAACGTCAGTCACGGCCAGCACGCAGCCGACTTTGACGCCATCGATACGCTTGACGCATTCACGCTGTCCGGCTGGTACATGTTGCCAGCGACTGCACAGAGCATCGGGTTGCAAGACAGCTTGTTCGAAAACGGTTCGACGAGTGCAGGCTTTCGCTTGCGGGGCGGCAGCCGAACTGGTGCGGGAACGCTTCAGCTTACCGTTGACGGGCAAACTCGTGAATCATCGAACGTCTACACCGAAGTCGGGCAATACGTGTACTTCGCCGTCAGCTATGACGGAACCGCCGCCACCGACAATGTCAAATTTTTCAAGGGAACCGTCGACGATGAGCTCGCCTTGGTTGATACATTTACAATCAACGCGGGAACCGTCAATGCAGAAACGCTGCCGTTGTTTATCGGCGCCAATCGTCAGTTCTTAGCCCAGAATCCGTTCAACGGGCTTCTCGATAATATCCGCATCGATGGATCATCGTTACCAATCGAGTCACTGGAGTTTCTGAGAGCGGACGCTGTTGGTCAAGCGACTGGCTTTCGCGCCAATCCTGGCAATGGAGGTGGGTTGCATGTCAGCGGACCTGGCCAAGTCACGATCACGGGCGGAACTGCCAGCAACAACTTTGCCGCCAATGAAGGCGGCGGGCTTTGGAATTCGTCCACGGGATCGCTTACCGTCACCGGATCTGTGATTCAGGGCAACGTTGCTGCGGGCGATGCATCCGACAGCGGTGGTGGTGGCATCTACAACGACGGCGGGACCGTCGACGTCAGCACAACTAACATCACCAGCAATGTTGCCAACGGAACGTCCGGCAGCGGCGGTGGTTTGCTAAGCGTTGCTGGAACGGTAACGCTTGACAACAGCACTGTTGACTCCAACGGCGCCAATCGTGCCGGCGGCGGAATCGAGATCGTTGCCGGGACGTTAACGTTGACCGACACGGACCTGGTTAACAACGACGTCGCCGGAATCTCAACCAATGGGAATCCGTCGCCAGGCAACGGTGGTGGGCTGCATGTTACGGGGACCGCCGATGTCACGATCGATAACGGTATCGTGTCAGGCAACGTCGCTGCCCGCGAAGGTGGGGGACTTTGGAACCAAGCCGGCAGCACATTGACCGTTCGCAACGGCACCCTAATCCAGCTCAACACGGCACTTGGCGCGGCAGCGAATCAAGGCGGTGGCGGGATCTTCAACAACGGCGGCGTTGTCGAGATCACCGATGCAATCATCCTGTCCAACTTTGCGGACGGATCGTCCGGCAGCGGTGGCGGAATCCTAAACGTCAGCGGCGGTGTGATCACGATCACGGACACTGCAATTTCCTCGAACGTTGCAAGCCGAGCGGGCGGCGGCATCGAAGACAACTCGGTCGCGTCGGGCACGGTTGCGATCGGCAACAGCATCACGCTCAACCGCGTCACACTCGATCGCAATAACGCTGGTGTCGTCACTGCTGGTCGTGGCGGTGCCCTGTTTGCTTCGCCTGGTAACGGTGGTGGACTTCACGTCACCGGTGCCGGAAACATTTCGATCCGTCAGTCGACCGTTTCGGGAAATCTCGCTGCGAACGAAGGCGGCGGACTTTGGAATTCGACGGGATTGATGACCGTGGACGCGTCCACGGTTACAGGAAATGTCTCGGGCGATGGCGGCGGCATCTTCAATGACTCGGCCACGGGCGATGTCGCTCTGACCAACTCGACAATCAGCGGCAATCGAGCGATCGGTGGCGGATCGACGACGGCAGCCGGTGGTGGTCTTCGAACCGAAGGCGGCAATGTGACAATGACCAGCGTCACAGTTGGCATGAACTCAGCAACCATCGGCGGCGGATTGAGCGTGACGGCAGGCGTCGTCACGATCGGATCGTCGATCGTTTCCGGCAACACCGCCGCTACCGACGCGAACACCAACGGTACCATCGCCGACGCCGGAAACAACGTGATTGGTGGAAACGCACGCTTAGCACCGCTTGGAAATAACGGTGGCCCGACGATGACACACGCGTTGCTTCCCGGAAGCCCCGCGATCAACAACGGAAACGATGCGGGTCTCGCGTTCGATCAACGTGGTGTCGCCCGACCTCAGGGTTTTCGTGCCGACAGCGGTGCGTATGAATCGAATCTCTCTGGCACGCCTGCTGCTACGCCCGCAACGCTGGGCGATGTGGACGGAAACGGATCCGTCACCGCGCTTGATGCCTTGCAAGTCATCAACTTCCTCGGTCGCAACCGAACATCCGCAGAAGGCGAGTCGGTCGCGACGGAGTCCCCTGCACCCAACAAGTTGGATGTCAACGGCGATGGCCGCGTCACTGCACTTGACGCGTTGATGATCCTCAATTCGATCGGACGATCGGCATCGTCGACAAGTGTCGGTGAGGTTCCAATTGCTCAGTCGGACAACGCCATGGAGAGTCCGATTGAATCGGTGCTCGAACAACGGCGTCGGGTGATTGACGACTTGCTTCTAGAGCAACTGGCGAACGACGCCTTCAACGCACGCGAATCGAGATGAGCAGAGTTCGGTTCACATCAAACAGTTTTTCATCAACATAAAGAGTCATGACATGCGTCGATTATTGAATGGGTTGGCCTTCGTTGCCATTGCCTCGTTTTCAGCTCCGTTACCGGCAGCAGTGATCAGCGAGTTTGCGCCGGATCAGCCTGGCATTGATGGTCTTCAACAGAGGATTGAATTGAGCGGGATGGCCGGAACGAGCTTCACCGGATTCGTCCTAGGGATCGGTGGCGAATCGAATAGGTTCGGAACCGTCGACACCGTATCGAGAGTTTCTGGCATTTTTGATGCAAACGGTCTTATGGTTTCAACGATCGGCGACTTACTGGATCCATCGCATACGATCGTCCTTGTCGACGACTACGATGAATCGGCGGGGCCAACTGACATCGACACGAACGACGATGGTGTCGCCGATAACCTGAACCGATTGGTTGGAATCCGAGATGCAATCGGCATCTCCGATTCGACAACGGACCTTTTCCGCTTGTACGGTTCACAGCTCGGCGGTCAGGACTTCGCCTTTACGGGCGACCAGCCACAACTCGTCTTTCGGGACGCATCGTTGGGTGCGTGGTACGCCATCAACAATCCGCCAAACGGCCAAGTCTTTGACATTAATGCTAACGATATTGCTGCAAACTCGATGTTCAATGGTGATCCGTTCAGTGACAGCTTTGGTGCGATCAACCCTTCGGTTGCATCTGCTGTGCCAGAACCGTCAACGGTTCTGGCGATTGGATCGGTGTTCGCAATCGGCATCAGCCGTCGACGTCGCCGTCAATGACGGCACGAAGAATGACGCGTGCCTGCAACACGTTTAGCGCTGGACCGGCGGTTCGGCGGTTCGGCGGTTCGGCGGTTCGGCGGTTCGGCGAGCGATTGTATCCGCGAAAATCGCATGGATCGGCTGACAGTATCGCCGGATGGTCCTTGTCTTGAATTCGCGGATGCTGAACGAGCAGGCGGTCCGTGGCGATCGCGTGACCTTACAAGACGAGGCCGAGATCGACGCCGCAAGCCGCAAGCCGTTGGTTTCTCGCGTCCCACCGATGTTATTGCAGTACTTTTTTGTTGAAGTACTTTGCTGGGTTACGTGAAAGTGGCTGAAACGATCTTTACAATGAAAGCTCGCTCAATGGGTTGAGCGGTGAATGGAGTGACTTTCCAGCCCAGGATTTAACGATGCAAGACCGAAGACAGTTTGTTCGAAGTTCGTTTGCCGTTGCCGCAGGTGGTGTGACCGGGTTGTCCTGGCTACCGAAACTGAGTGCCGAAGATCTGGATATCACGCCGGGGCATGTTCGATTTCATAGCGACATCGAACCTCTCGTCCAGATTCTCGAGAACACGTCGCGAAGCAAGATTGTCGATCGAGTCCTTGACGAGATCCGGACCGGGCGAAGCTATCAAGAACTGCTCGCTGCACTATTCTTGGCTGGGATTCGTAACGTCCAACCTCGGCCGTCAGTCGGGTTCAAATTCCACAGCGTTCTGGTTGTTCATTCGGCGCACCAAGCTTCGCTGGCAGCAGTAGACGAGCACCGGTGGACGCCGCTGTTGTGGAGCATCGACTATTTCAAAGGTGCCCAAGCCTCAGATATTCGTGAAGGTGATTGGACAATGTCGGCGGCGCCTTCGTCGAAATTACCAGAGTCAACCAAGGCCTTGGGCGCGCTCGATCAAGCTCTCACTCGCTGGGATGTGGAAGCAGCAGATGCCGCCGCAACAATCGTGGCGCGTACTGCATCCGCCGGCCAGATTCTGGATCTGCTGGCAAAGCATGCGGCACGCGATTACCGCAGCATTGGTCACAAGTCCATTTACTTGGCCAACGCGTTTCGCACACTTGGCGTCATTGGTTGGCAACACTCTGAACCGGTGGTGCGATCGCTGTGTTACGCGATTCTGAATCATACGGGCGATCCCAACCCGGCTACGTCGGATTTGGAAGTGGATCGAGTCGGTCGATCGAATTGGAATCGCGTTGATAAAATATCCAAAAACTGGTTGGCGACCTCTCGAAAACCGGCCGAGTCAGCCACGGTTGCCAAGGAGTTGCGAACGGCGTCGCCGGACCAAGCAGCAGACTTCGTGGTGCAGTTGATCGACTCGGGATGTCATCCCGAATCTGTCTACGACGGAATCATGCTGGCTGCGGCCGAAATGGTATCACGACAGGCGGCGATTGTACCGCTGCACGCGGTCACAACTTCCAATGCCATGCGATATCTGTATCGAAATGTCCACGACGATCGGACTCGTCAATGGCTGTTGTTGCAAAACGCTGCGCTGATTCCGCATTTTCGAGAGTCAGCCAAAGCACGGGGTGGTTTGAGCGACGTTGACCTGATTCGGATGGATCCAGCGACCGACGAGAAATCCGACATTGAGAACCTGTTCCATTTGATCGGAACGGATCGAAAGGCTGCCGCTGAATCCGTCTTGAATTTGGCGAAGCAATCGTCGGTCGCCAGTCAACTGATTGGGCGTGCGCGGGAGTTTGTGTTTCTGAAGGGCAACGATGCTCACGATTACAAATTCAGTTCTGCTGCTTTAGAGGACTACTACCAGATTGATCCAGCGATGAGAGGCCGCTATTTGGCAGGCTGTTCGTATTTGCTGCACGGCGAGAGCGAACCGACGACTTCACTCGCAAAACGAGTGCTGCAGTTGGGATAGCGAGGGAACACCGAACGAGAACAGGATCGCGATCGTTTGGTGTCTCGACACCGGTGGCACCGAACTTCCGCGGACACGTCGACGAAGCGCCGCGATCGCTAAGCGACATTTGTTGGAAGGGCAACGCAAAAATTGGATCGATACGACCTGCTATGATTGGACGGTTCTCAGATTTACGCAGTCGTGGAAGGATTTCGTGCCGATCCAACTTCAATTCACTTCAGTGGTCATTCGCAACGAATCACTCGATCGCGTGCTTGGCGATGATGGCGGTAAATTTGAAACCATCGCACCCAATGCGATCAGCTACGGGGACGATTGTCTGTCGCAGGCAAGCTTTATGTCGGCGGTGGATGCAGAGGAGTTTGCGAAAAGCCTGGAACTGCATGGACTCGAACGTGATGTTCCGAATCCAGACTTCGTAATCGTCCAGGCTCACGATCAGTCGGTTCAGCCGGACTGCGATTGGCTGGTTCTGTTCGAGTACGAAGAACGATTGATTGCGACATTGCGGGGCAACGATTCGCGAACGGTGATCGCATCGGAACTTGACGCGGACTACCGTCCAAACACCGTCAGGCAGTACTCGGCCGAGGAAATTGAGCGTTTGTTCGTTTTTGTTGAACGCAAAGACAGCATCGATACTTACCAGCACAAAGAAACTGGCGAGCTCGTTTATCACACCCGTAAAACAGAGACATCGGATTTGCGTTACGTTGAAAATTTAAAAGCTGCTGAAACCAATTTCGAGTCGTGGAAATGACGAAGTATGAATGGTTGGCGCTCCGCGAAACATTGGACGCTCGTTTCCGCAGCGCCCGACTTGCCAAGGCGTTCATGGATCATGCGCGCAAGACTCGATTGATTGTTGACCTGGGCTGTGGAACCAGCGCTAACTATCGCTACTTGTCGCGTGACGGTGCGTCGAAAGTTCCCTGGCGATGCATCGACAATGATGATGAGGTGCTAAAAGCCGCAGCGGAGCAATGCGTGAGCCAATTTGTTCGCTTTGAACGAGCTGATCTGGCGACTGAATTGTCAATGGTCCCGATCGGTGACGATGTTTCGTTCACTGCTTCGGCATTTCTGGACATTGCATCAGAAGATTGGCTCTGTTGGTTTGCCACGATCGCGGCGCAAAGTCCCGTATTGATTTCGATGACGATGTCGGGAACGCCAGTCTGGGATCCGATCGACGAACTGGACGAAGCGATCGACCGATGCTTGCAGAGTCATCAGCAGAGCGACCACGGTTTTGGCGCAGCGGCCGGTTCGCATGCTGCGGAGTTTTTTGCGGAACAACTGACTTCGCGCGGGTGCAAAGTGATTTTTGAGCAGTCGGGTTGGCAATTGGGCAATCAGGACAGCCAAGTTATCTCAGCGCTCATCGACAGCATCGGCCGACGGGCCTCGACGATGCTGGCCCGCGATCAAGTGGATCACTGGATGGCGATACGGCAGACGCAAAACCAAAACGGAGCATTGACGATGCAAATACCGCATTTGGATCTGCTGTCGTTGCCTTGATTCGATATTTAAAAGATGCCCTGTGTGTATTCAACGAAGCCACCAATTCGCAAGCGCATTAAACGAGGGTTTTGCGTTCTGAGAGCCACTCTCCGAAATCCGGCTGCTGCCCCCTGGGAATCGCGAAAGGCTACAATTGCTGAGTGATTTCGCAGCTTCTTGACGAGACGACGCACTGGATTGCAGACATGAATTCGCATCGCTTCAAACACCGACCTGGAAACCGAGATTTTTTGATTTGCGTTCACGTGCTGATTGTGCATGGCCTAATTGCACTGGTCGCCTCGTCGGCACTTTGGGCACAGGAGGATCGTAATGAACCCGATGACAAGGATCCATTGACGATTAAGTTACTGGAAATGGATTTGTTGGCTGCAACCAGAGCCATCGCGAAGCACGATCTGGACGACGACGGGACGCTTAGCAAAACGGAATGCGAACGCCTGCATTGGAACGGCGATGTGATCGGTTTGTTCGATCTGAATCGCAGTGGCGATCTGCAACGAGTAGAAATCACGCTCAAGTTTGCTGCCGAGCGTGAGGAGACAGGAATCGTGCAGATGGACTCTGTCTTGGCGGATCGATACACCAAACGATACGACCGTAACCGTGATGGGAAGTTGCAGTTGGATGAACTGAGAGACAATACGTTTTCGGACCAGATCGACTCTTATGACCGAAACTCGGACGATGAACTTTCACCCAATGAACTAATCCGTGGATTGGCTAGCGAACGCAAGTTTCGTGATGTGCTAGGAATCAAAGGCTGCGATCAAGGTGATGCGATGTCGCTAATCAACCAGGGCGATGGTGATAGCGATCGAAAGTTGGCAAGCGACGAACTAAACGCAATCGGTTTGGATTTGTCAGTTGTGAAGTTCGACCGAAATAATGATCAGCTTCTGTCTGTATCTGAGTTGGCTGAGTATCTGGCCGATCGTCGGATGGGGATGGGCATGACGCAGTCCGATCAGCTACTCGCGCGCAACTTGATTCGAAAAGCCGATCAGGATGGCGATGGCTTGATCCCAGCAAACCTGTTTCAGCAATCTGAGACCAATGGTGATCTCGGTGATCCCGACAAGAACGGTGACGGCAACCTGTCGCTGCTAGAGCTGGAATCCTATTTCGCCAGACGTCGTAAGCAATTAGGGTACGATGACGAGGCGGCGCAGCGTGCATCAGTCTTGATTGCAAGAAACGATTTGAACACCGATCGAAAACTGTCCAAATCCGAACTGTTGGCCAGCGGAGCAGACCGCAACAGTCCACTTTCTCCGGAACGGCTAACGTTGGTTGACCAGGACGGCAACTCGGAAATCGACTTGCAAGAGTTGGCACGCTTCATTCAAAAAACTCGTCCTCTCGGACCATGAATTCGGGGCCGGTCGCAACCGGTTTCGAAAGCTAAGTTGCAACTCGTATTTCGTGATACGTCCGGCCGTCGGAAAGATTAGAATCGTTGGCTTGGATGAGACATCCAACCGTACTTGAGTCTCAATAAATCACCCATTGAATTTCGGATTTGTCATCCATGAAAATCGCAGTTCTGTATTCGTGTTTTGTCGTCGCGGCCCTTGGTTTGTTTCGCCCAATTGGCGACGCGTCTGCCGATGATCGGCCGAATATCATCATGCTGCTGGCGGACGATCTGGGACACGGTGACCTGTCATGCTTTGGCAGTCCTGCAGTTAAGACGCCCCACCTTGATAGGCTTGCGGACAAAGGGATGCTGTTTTCGCGGTTCTATGCTGGGTCGGCGGTGTGTTCGCCGACACGTGCATCGGTGCTGACCGGTCGATATCCGTTGCGGTTTGGTATCACGAAGCACTTCAATGATGTGAATCGCTGGTTACCCGAGTCGGCGACGACGGTTGCCGAATTGCTTGGGGATGCCGGCTACAATACGGCGCATGTGGGAAAGTGGCACTTGGGTGGCCTGCATGTGGACGAGCATGGCAATCGATTGGTCAATCAGCCTGGGCCGCGTCAACACGGTTTCGATTTCTATCAAACTCAGATCGAACAACAGCCAGTTCGCGGCCGCATGGGGCGCGAGCGAACGCTCTTTCGACAGGGCGGAACCGTGTTGCTGCGTGACGACCAGCAGGTCGGTAAAGACGACCCTTACTATTCAAAGCACCTGACCGATGCAAACGGCGATTATGCGGTTGAACTGATCGAGAAAATGGCTGGTGATCAGA
>JBAUHR010000476.1:0-9043 GCA_049680385.1 Rubripirellula sp.
ACCCAAGGTCGACCATGAAAGAGATTTGTTGGTCGCTGTATGCCATCGTGTGGGCCCGGAGTGGAATCAGGTGCGCGAGTTTGTAAAAACAACTCGCCCAGATTCGCGGGCTTTGTGGCCGTGTCCCGGTTTGCGTCTACCCGTTCGTGCCGGACGTAGGGTCAGCACCAAAGATCACAATGGACGCCTCGCGTTGGACCCACGATGTGGTCACGCGTAGCGGGTACGATCGGCCGGCACGCCAGCGTCGGCCGTCGATGACGGCGTTGCCGCCTGGTTCGATGTCGGTGAACGCCAAGCGACGACCGCCAACGCTGACGGCTCGCAGGTGTCCGTCACGGACGCGGACCCACACTTTGTCGACGTCGGTGTCATCGCGGACGAACGACAGTTGGCCGCGTGCGGTCTTGCCGACTCGTTTGGTGTTCAGAACGCTGCCGAGTGTTGACCCGACGATGTCCCACCGTTCGTGCGATCGCAGCATCGGTGTCCACGGCGGAAAGACGCCGCCGGCCATGACCAAGATTTCCTGCATGTACCGGTGCGAACTGCTGTCGTAGATCATCACCGGCGTTTCGCTGGCGATCGTGGCCGACACGGTTCGCGCGGACTCGTCAACCGATTCGGGCTGGATCATTTCGCCACGGCGAAACCAACGGCCCTGCGAGATCGCGTCGGCACGCTCGAAACAAAGCTCGTTCAGCGAACTGATCACGCGAGCGTCGGGGCGTTTTGTGACGGGTGTTTGCATGGTCATCGTTTACGCCTGGTTGTTGCGTGCTGCATTGGGAACACCGGTCGCACCGGCGGGGCCGGATCCGGCGGATTGCGGGCCTGATTTGCCGCCCATCCAACTGTTGACGAACATCGCGGCCTGTTCGTCGGACAAGCCCGACGCTTTCAGCTTATTGAACGTGCGGACCCAGGACGCGATAACGTCGTCTTCTTGCTGGTTGTTGCGACGACAGGCCTCGGCAAAGGTCAGCGTCTTGTTGGCCAGGCCGATCTTCTCTTCGCCTCGCCACTTCGTCGGATCGACTTGCGGCGGTGGTTTGAAGTTGAACGCGTATCGCACGCCGCCGGCAGGCGGTCGTTGCAACGCACCCGATCGGTGCAGTTCGGCTGCCAGCGTCTTGATCATGGGCGTTAGGAATCGGCGAGCCATCCACGATTGCCACATTTGCAGGTGACGAATGTAGTACTCGTGATCGAAACGGGCAGACGAATAGTTGTGCCCGCTGGAATCCAAGCGGATCAGCATCAACGGAATCGACGCCGCGCGACCGATCTCGGCCATCCGTTCCTTGCGGAAACCCACGTACTCGGCCATCGGATGCGTGGCTTCGTTGTTGCGGCGATCCCAACCGGGCGGTGCCGCTCGCGTGGTCATTCGTTTGTGCTTGACCTCAAACGAACCACGATCCTCACCCGTCGCCGGGTCGGTGTTCACGAATTTTGGCCCGTCCGGATTCAGGTTGATGAACCAGCCCGATTCGTCGGCTGCCATTCGTGCCGCGTCCAACACGGATCGGTCAAAGTCTCGCAACTCGCCGATCATCGGCAGTGCCGACGACAGCAGCGGATAACCGCAGGTCTGATCGGGAAAGTGTTTCACGAATCCGTGGTAGATGTTGCGCGCCGGGATGCGGGCAAACTCGCCCGTCTCAATTTGCCAAGCGCCGTGATGGCGGGGCTGGGAAATGAAGTACTCTTCGGCCCGGCCGCTGCGAGTGCGTTTGACGCCGAACGCGATGTCCGGGTTGCCGTGCATGTGCCAGGGCGTTTCCAGGCGATCGCTACTGATCGCGTGGATGCGGAATTTTGCGGGGAAGTCGTAGCCCGGTGTGCCAGGGTCCGCCGTGGCATCTTGGCCCAGCAGTGCGCCGTGGGTCCAGATTTGGCGGGTCCAAAGGCCCATGATTTCGGGCAGGCCCATTTCGCAGTTGTAGTCGCACAGTTCCGACCACTCACGCCACAACGATTCTTGGCGATCGTTGTACGCGTCATTGTCGCTGCGGACTTCTAGCTGGGGACCGTCGGGGCCGACCAGGTCAACAGCGTGGGTGCCGACGACGCCTTCGACGTTTGGATTGTTCTCGTATTCGTGGACGGCGCGGGCACGCAATGTCGGCAGATCGAACGCCAGGTCATGGTCGATCGGGTCACCGTTGGCACCTTTCCAGTGATCGGCGTTGACGCGGTCGGTTCGCGCGGCTTCCCATCCTCGCGTGACGGTCAACCCGTCCGCCGTGACCTCGGGTTGGCCAACGTCGACCGATGCACTGGGCACCGACGATGAACAGTCGATCGACCAGGAAAGCGACGCATTAGCCACGGCAGGGCCTCGATAACACTTGGACGATTCCGGTGGACGCTTCGTTGTCGCGGCGTCGAATGTTGACGATGGCTCGCTCGATCGATTCGCGGTCAAACGTGAATTGCTCTTTTTCGACGACACCATCGGGAATCACCGACAGCAACATCTGGGCTTCGAGCAGCTTCGCAAGCGCAGTCTTGGTATCACCAGCGTTGGAAGCTTCAATCGCCGCCAGGACTGTGTCTTCGAGTTTTTCGACGAGGTCGGTACCATTTGCCATGCGGGCAATCGTGTGACGGCCCGCGGCGGTGTCCCGGTTCTACAGTCATCGCTTGCGATAATTGGTCGCGTCCTCTGGAAGTCAACCATGATGAAAAAATGCTGTTGCGTGCTCCCGTTCATTGCACTGCTCATCGGCTGCGATGCGATTGTCCCACCGCCGCCAGACAATCGAGGCAACAGATTGCCTTCAATCGTTGCCCCTGTTGAGGCAAGTGAGCCTGAAGGATGGGTTAAGCACGACTCTCGTGATTGCAAATTCAGCTTCGCACAAGATGTCGTCGTTACGCATGGATTTTTTCGCGGGCGAACCGGGGCAGTGATGGAATTGCGAGACGACGGATACGTGATTGATGTTTACGGGTATTACGGAATGAAACCGTCCGGTCGGACGGTGCATCGCGATGCGGTGATTTACGGGGTGCCAGAATCACACCTAGAGCTAGAGCCACCTACGCTTGGTCCTGGAACCAAGAATTGATCTTCGTCCGGTTCGGACTCGGGGCCGCGGGTTCGTCGGTCGGTTGCGGTGCCGGCGTTTGCTGGTTCGCCAGTTGTTCGTCCAGGTCGTCCATCTGCTTCGGCAGCGCTGGCGGTTGGTAGCCCATTCGGCACAGTCCGACGTAGGCTTCCGCCAAGCAGTCGAACCAGTGGTTGTTGCCAAACCGATGCCAGCGGCCGCGTGGCTTTTGACCCGGCACATGCTCGAAAATAAGTCGCTCGTTGGTGACGTGTCGGGCCAGTTTCGAGTGGACGTTCTTGGTGCCGGCGTGCAATGAGATCGCACCGGGTGACCCGACGGGCAAGCAAAGCCCTTGTTGAACGCGGAACTTGAACTTGTCGCTGTCCCAGTGCATTTCGAACGCGTTCGCTTTCTTGACCCATTCGATGTACCACAATCGATCGGGGTCAATCATGCGAATCATCGTGCCGGTGTTCTTGGGGCAAACGTATTTCCGCGATTCCATTTGCGTCTCGCCGCGGCCACGCATTGGCATCACCCACTGGTCCAGTGACTGGGTCGGGTTAACGTCGTGACTCTTTGCGAAATTCCACCCCGCTGTCTGTTCGTGCCCGACGTCGATGCCGACAAAGTGCGGACGCAGCGAACCGCCCCCGGCTTTGGCGATGCCGGCACGCAGGAACGTCAACTGTTCTTTCAGTGCCGATAGAATCGCGATGTCCGGGCGGGCTCGGTCGCTGTGGATGTCGAACTTGCCGTACACGGGGACGTGCAGCGAACCGTCACCACGGCTGCACATGACCGCGAACCAGCCGACTTTGTCGCCAAGGTCATACCCGACCGAAACCAACCCAACGTCGTTGGGCAGGATCCCATGAGCCAGCTCGATCGCTCGCGCGGCAACGCCAGTTCGATCGATTCGCAGTTCTCCGTCGATCGCTGGTGGGCGATACGTGCGAGCCCAGCGGAATTGGGCACGCTCTTTTTCAGCGCTGATGCGTTCTTCGGTGTCCTCGGGGATCTGCTCGCATGACCATTCTTCGGCACCAATGTCGCCGGGCTCTAGCAACAGGTTGGCCCATGGCTTGGCGTGGTACCACAGTCGCGTCGTCTCGGGCGCCGGTCCGGTCACCTTGCCGCGTTTATCAATCTTCTGGCCCCGGTGCAGCAGCACGGCGTCAAGCAACGACTTGAGCCGTTGTTTCTCGGTGATCTTCTTTTCGCACATGGGGCAAATCCAATGCGACAGGCTGGCCGCTTGGATCTCGCTGCGTGCATCCTGCCAACCAACCAACTGGTCCCAATCCGGTGCGATGAACCCACAGCCATGCGGGCACGGCGACACGATCTCGGACTGGGTCGAGTCTTCACGCAGCAACCACGGCAACGCGTCGTCCTCGGTCAGCGTGCCTTCAACGTACAGTCGCCGGAGTCGACGCTTGTACGCGCGGGCTCTCGCACGCACCTGACGCAGCGGGTCACCCTCTTTGCTCTTGCCGCCCGATCGTGAGAACGCGTTAGCCTCGGTCACTGCACCAATCGGCGACGTGAATCCACCCTTGCCCGAATCGCTCTCGCCGACTGACTGGACGTGCAAGATCGAACCGTTGGCCAGCATCAGGTCATCTTTGACCGACCCGTTACGGCTGCCCGATCCGCTTCGCGGCATCAGCTTACGCAGCGACGGTGATGCTTCCAGCACAGGCCGAAAGTCTTGTTGCCATTTCGTGTTGGCCATGTCGGCATTGGGCAGGCCCCAGGTAACCGATTGGCCGAGTTCGCAGGCGTGGTACAGGATCGGAAACACGTGGGCCAGTAGCGATTTGCCGAACTGGGTCACCGCCGTGAAAACCAAGTCTTGCCATTCGGGGTCGTCGACTTGATCAATCCACAATCCGTGGACGGGCTGGCGTTCGATGCGGAAGGCTTCACCGACGTAGGGACCGTCGGGGATGATGATTTCCTGTTCGATCCAATGACGAAACGAACGCGGCGGATGCGATTGACTCGCCCGAAGCGCTGACGCGAATTCATGCTGCAAAACGGACGGCGATGGCATGGCGGCAATCGTGGTCGTGTTGGCGGCAATGTCCCGGCCTGAATCAGACCCGTAGGTCGCCCTCTTCGACCTCTTTGGACAGCATCGCCAAGAATTCGTTGCAAGCCTGCTGGGCCTCTTGACCGTTGGACGCGCGGCGAAGTTGTTGGCCGAATGCACGCAGCTTGACAATCAACACTTGCAGCAGTCGTCGAAGTTCTTGGCGGTCGATCGAGTCGCCACGGTCATGGGTCAATGAGATCATTTGCCGCTCGTTGGTCACTTCCAATTTGCGGACCTTCTCGCGCAGTTCGGCGAGCTTGAGTTTGTAGACCACTTCGTCGCCAGAATCGCCATCGTCGTCGCCCGCGTTGACGGGGATGATGCTGCGTGAGTTATCGGCGATCAGTTGATGCAACGCTTCGATGGCGTCGAACAGGTCAACGGTTGCCCCGCCGATCGGTAACCCGAAACGCTCGGCCGCATCGTCAACCACTTTGTGTTGCCGGCCAGCTAACTGACAGTAAAGACCCTTGGGGATCGCAATCAACGCGTCGGCAATGATCGATTCTCGATGCGTCTTTTCCCACCACGCCAGATCACGCGATTCGGATTGGCTGAGCTTGCCACCGCGATGCTTCTTGACCGCCGCCAACAACGCACGCTCGGTACGATCAGGCTTCTTGGCAGCAGGCTTCGCAGCGGCCTTTCGAGACGTCGTTTTTTTCTTGGCCATTGTTCATCATGGCGCACCTGCAGCGGCGGCTGCAAAGATGACCATCAACATCCAGTACATGGGCCATAGGAGAATGATCGACGCGAACATTTCGAAATCGGTTGATCCGATCAATGATGCGAAAATCGTAGCGGTAACCAGTCCGACAGTCAGGTAGGCCGTCGCAAGCCATGCGAGTAAACGCATCATCGTCGGAACAACCGATCCAAAAAGTCACGAAGCTTCGACGGTTCGTCAAAGTACTCGCGACCAAACAGGACTCCGGCGACAAAGAAAACCAAGTAGATCAAGTGAATTCCTTACGATTTCGCGGGTGTCTTACCAGCCAAAAGTGCTGAACCCTTCTTCGACACTTCGCTCAGCCAAGCGTCGTATTCACGATCCTGGTATAGCTGCGAAACAGCCGCAGCCTCTTCGGCAATTTGCATCTGCCGCATCGTCTGGCGTGGCGCAGGTGGCTCGGCTGGCTCGGGCCACCGCAGTGGCTCGGCGATTGAGATAGCAGATTGCCGAAGGTCACCAGTTGGCGATTGCTTCTTAGGCAACATCGCGACAACGGCGAGGATGACGACAGTGATCAGTGCAAGAGAGAACATGGCGTTTAGAGGCTCCGTTTGATCAGGATGAAAATCACAAGCCCAACCGCCAATGCGGTCAAGGCAAGAGTGGCGATGTCGCCAGAGTTGGCCCATAGGAACGCGTTGCGGCCAGGTGCCAGCGTGTCAAACAGGTCGCCACCGCTATCAGGTCGCAATCGATCACCAGGACGCCATGATGCGTCGGGCGTTGGATAATAGCCGTCAGGGCAGTCCGATGACGATAGCTGCATTGCCGGGTTGATTGCGGCGTCCCATGAATAACCCTTGGATTTGATCGCACCCGTCATTTGAGCGCTTCCGGACTTCGCTTGTTTCCAGAGCTGCTGGCCCTTACGGATGTCGTCCCAAAGTTCGTTGGGCGTGCTCGGGATCATGGTTCGGCCAGCGGCGTGAATGTGGCCACCTGTCGAATCCTGAAACAGCACAACGGGGAACTGCTCAACTGGCACGATCTCGGCGTATCGCGTCTTGTAAAGCGTGTTACGGGCTGTGTAGATTTGGAAATCTGAAACCTGACGCAGTTTTTGCAGCGATGGATGTTCATCAAACCACTGCCGCAGTTGCTGGCTCTGCTGTGTCTCGTCCAGGAACAAAGCGATCTGATACGACTTCGATGGCGTTGTGCTAGTCGATGCCCCGACAGCCGGCATCATCGCCGGATAGCTCGCTTGCGAAACCGGAAACGCGTTCACGTTTGTCGGGTTTACGCTTTGCTCTGGACCGATGCGGACAACCCGCTCGCCATTGATGTAGAGCGGTCGAGCGTTGCAGTCCGGGCACGATGGCGACTGTTGTTTCAGTTCGCCCTGCGCCTGCAGGTTGACGTTGGCCGGCTGCTGTAACGTTTCGATCGGCGAGCCAATCGGCGAGTCGTAGCTGACGCTCAGACTTCGGTTCGGAACGTTCCAATGCTGGCCAGATGGCACGATGTTGCCTGCATCTTTGATCGCAGAGTGCATCACACCAATCGCCACTGCCTGGATCAACAGTGCTGCGACCAAGCCCCAGGTCAGTCGGATCTTGACCGATTCGTTAATTGTCATTGGATGATCTCATAGCTTCGGTAAGGAATTGAGCTTGCCGGATCGCCCATCACGGTCAAGGCGAAACCGCCGTAGCCCGCCCACAAGCGAATGAACTGTTCACGCGGCGTAAGCTCGAATCGGCCGGGATAGTTGTTGTCAAGAATCGCCGCGTACTGGCGATCGTCGCGAGTCACCCAGCCCATGAATGTGCAGCAGTGGGACGGCTTCCACCAAAGAATTGCACCGCGCCGTGTGTTGGATGCCCAGTCAAGAAAACGAGGGTCCGCTTTCAGCGTGAAGCTGTAGTCAACGCCCGCAGCGTCCAGACGTTGTCGCAGTCGTGAATCCCATTCCCCATCGCTGTACGTCGCTCGCCATCGTTCACCGAGTTCGAACTCGTTCATCCACCGCAGGTGATTCGTAATCGAAGCGTGAACGCACGAACCTTGGTTCTTCGGCCCCGTCCAATTACGTTGATGCAGAGCCGCCGGCAAGTTTGCTGGTGGCTGCTCAACTGTTGGCGCTGGCAACGGTCGGACCGACTGCGGCATCGAATCGCATCCGCAAATCGCGATAAGCGCGACGGCGAAGATGAGTCGAATTGCCTTCGCTCGATTTGATGATGCCATGGACCAAGTCGGTTTCTGGGGAATTGCCTTAAACGATTGGCAATCCTAGGTCCGACCGGTTGAAGTGTCCCAGCTTCACCCCATGTGAATCATGCTTTCCGACCGCGCTTCAACAAGAACAGCTTGCGTCGTTTCTCACCTTCGCATGCAACACACGGCCAAAGCCGAACCAATCCATGTTCCGGACATCGCTTTGGGCTTCGCAATTTGCGGGGTGAAACCCGTGTCCCGCCAGTATCGACAACACGGCTGAATTGAGATTGAACGCATCGTCCAATCTTCGACTTTGGCAAATTCATCGCGGCTGCAATCTGCCGGATCGATCGGCCATCGATTATCCGTTGACGATTCACTTCGTTTTTTTCGTCAGCCGTAAGATGCCGCCCCACATAACGAATACCCGATTCCATCGCGACCGCGTGGACAGCACCGTAAGTGACGCCGAGTGCATTCGCGATTCCGCCAAGTCGTTCGCCATTTCGCAAACGCGTCATGATTTCCGATCGCATAAATCTCCCTACGTAATTCGATCCGATTCCGCTCACCCATTGTCCCGCTCAGGCTTGATCGGGCAAGCCAACGCACGCGCTTACTTACCGAAGCAAAATCGAAAGCGTGTCGATAAAAGTCGACCAATAGCCGGGCAAAGCCCCGGTGGGGCCCCACCCCCGGAAGGACCCGCTCACCTATGCCCTCCCACCGTCGCCGCTGGGCCGTCGAAAACCGCTGGCAAATCCACTGGCGTATCAGTATGAACGTGCTTTTTGCGGCGTTCCAGGGGCATGTCCCCGGATTTAAAATCTGCCGGGCGGTTACGCCCTTGCGGGTTCGAGTCCCGCCCTGGGTACTGACGTGTGACAGGCTATCACACGAATGACGGTGCTGTTCATCGTGAATTGCGGGATTGGATCACCTTGCCGATTGAGCGACTGCAATGGCTTGACTTCGGCGTGAGTG
>JBAUHR010000477.1:0-23793 GCA_049680385.1 Rubripirellula sp.
CTCCACACGGGCGCAACGACGATGTAGCCGTTCCGTGACGCGTGACCCATCCGAGTCCCGGTTTGGTCATTGAACTGGCCGGCCCACCAATCGATTTGATCTTCGGCGTACCCACCGGATTGGTGCAGCGACACCACGCATGGATACGATCGCAGCGGGTTGTATTCGGGTGGCAACTGGATCGCGTAACGAGCCTTCGGCGTGTCAACGTTGTAGAAACCGTTGGCGCCCTCGACGGCCGAGCCATCGGGCCATGCGAGTGTTGGTGTCAGCAACGGCAACATCCGGTCAACGTATTCGGGCTGAGCACCTTCGAGCGTTCTTAACTGTTCTAGAATCGCCGTCCGTCTCGCCGCGTCCGGTGACCCCAGAAACTCGGCGACCAAGTCTCGTACTTTGATCAGTGCGGTTGCAACGCTTAGGTTCTGTTCACCCGAACCACTGCCAAGCAACCAGCCCGCAATCGCCAGAGCAACGCGATCGTCCAGTGCAACCGTTTCGGCGGTCCCCAGCCGAACATAGTCGCTAAGTCGAGGCAACGTATCGGGCGAAAGTCTGGCTGCGATTTCATCGATGATCGGTCCCAGCGGTGCGGCCTGAACGGGATCCAACTTGGCGACATGTTCACGCAACTGTTCGGCCAGCGCGGCGGCTTGGTCGCGTGAGTCGTTTAGCTTTTTGAGTTCGTCCTGAACCTGGATTCGCGTGATGCGGCCGACCTTGTCAGCGGGGAAATTCTCAAGAATGCCACGAGCCACGACGTATTGGCCAGCATCGATGCGAACTTTGGCTTCGCCGAGCAATTGCGTTGCTTGCCGCTCGGTCAGCGAAATCAGGAGAGCTTCAAGGTCGATGTCGTCGGGCAGATTTTCGATCGACGACAAAGCGTCCTTGGCATCATCGAAGCGTTCTGTGTCAGTGAAGAAACGTACGGTTTCCAGTTTGCCGTCCAAGTCTTCGGCCGGAATGCGCCGGTCAAAGATACGTTTCAGCGTTGCCGAGTCGATCGATGCTGTGGCGACGCGCATGTCCCAAAGCAGCGCAGGTCTGCCTTTCAACGCGATCAATTTTGCGTAACGTGAATTCAGTTCGGTGATGCCCTGGATGACATCCACCAGGCCGCCCTCGCTGCGCATGGTTAGTTGACGGCGACCAAATTCATTGAACGGCGAAACGCCCACGATGGATCCCAGAACTTCCGGAGTTTTGCCGCCAAGTGGTTTCGCTTGACGCAGCACGATTGCTTGGGTGGGATCGGCAACATCGACCGGGTCGCCTTGCGCCATTCCTTTGCCGTGGATGTAGATGCGTCTTAGTCCGTCATCGATGATCCAAATCGGACGGACTTGGGCTTGGCCCGCAGCGGCCGCACCGAAGCCTTCTTTGAGTGTTGCGATCTCGGCCATCATGCCTCGCAGGACCATCCCGTTTCGCAGTTGAAACAGTTGCTCGGCATTGGCCGCTTTGGGCGTTGCAAACTCGATCAACAAAGTGATCGTCACTGCGATTGCAACGCGACCGATCCGATAGCGATTGGCCGTCATGATGTTTGACCGTCGCCAGTGCCGGTGGTCAGAATCGTCACCGCTCGTATCAGCGATCGTCCGAGCGGCGCGACGCCCTCGCGGACTGACCGAACCGTTGGCATGGTCTGGCTGATCCAATCGCGGTCTTTCGCATCGTTCCACCAAGCGACGGGATCGGCATGATCAAGAAGCTCGTTTGAAATCGCTGGTACGGTCGACTGCGCAGTCGGTGCCACTGGTTGGTTCCGGTAGAACGTCAGTCCGGTTACGGTCGCTAGCACCATCGCCGCCAATGCGATCCATGTCAATGAAATACTGGAAACCTGCAAAGGCCTGGAGCGTTGTGCTTGGACAACGGACGTGGAATTTGCGGACGACTTTGGTGAAGGCAACGCGACGTCGATGGATCGCCATGCGTCGAGCGTTTGCTGGCACCGGACGCAGTGGTCGGCATGCGACGTCAGCACTGCATCGGCGGACAACGGTTTACGCTGGTCCAGTTGCTCGTGCAATCGTCGTTCGAATTGTGCGCAAGCGTCAATCATGATGTGACCTCGCAGTCGGTTGGCATGTTGTGACCCTGCATTCGGTTGGGCGACCATTCGGATGGTCGGCGTTTGGTCGATCGCGGACGTCGATGACTTCACGTTCTTTCAGCGATTGGATCAACTGCAATCGAGACCGGTGGACCCATGTCTTGATCGTTCCGATCGGCCGGTTCATTCGTTCGGCAATTTGGGCATAGTCCATCGCCTGTTCGTGGAACATTCGAAATGCACGCTGGGGATCGTCGGCCAACTGACAGATCGCCAACTGAACTTCTTCGGCTAGCGAGTCGGCATCACGTTGAAGTGTCGAAACGATCGTCGCCGGTTCTTCCGATGCAGCCAGCGACGTGTGAGGTCGTTTCCGTGCCAATAGCGTTCGGCAACGGTTGCCCGCGATCGTGACCAGCCACGGTTCCAGCGGACGTCGACGGTCCCATCGATCAAGATAACGAGCCAGTCGCGAAAACGTTTCTTGAGTTGCGTCTTCGGCGTCTTGGCGATGTCCCAGCATTCGCAGGCAAATCTGAAACACCAGTTCGTGATGGCGTCGCATCAGCTTTGCGAACGCTTTTTCGTCGCTGTCACCGAACCGGTCGGCAAGCAACGCATTGGATTCATCCACGGGCGAACCTGATGTCGATGGCGTGAATAGTTAAACGACTACCGTCCGCTGAAAAACCGCTTTAACGCATTGTCAGCGGCGTCGCGTGAATTGTCGGTCATCGCCTTTTTCATGTCCGCGGGCAGTTTGCCGGGGGCCTTCTTGTCTTTTTTGTCAGGACGTTTCGGCTTGTTCGATGCCGTGGACTCACTGACGGATAGATCCGAGTTTTCGGTGTCACTATCGTTCTTGCTGTCGCCGCCAGTATCCGATGTGCCGGCGTCCAATCGGAACTGGCGAGTTTCTGGGTCCGAAAGTTTGCGAACGCGATCAATTTGGTCGGCTTCGTCTAACCAGTCATTGACGTCAACTGCTTCGAAACGGCTGTCGTGCGAGCCTGCTTCGACGGTGCGTGCGGCTGCATCGCCGACACCAGAAACTTCGGGCTTCTTTACGGCCTGCAGTCCATGCTCGATCACCACTTCGAACAGTAATTTGCCAATGCGAAGCTCGTCGCCGCCCTTCAAGACCTTGGCTTTGTCGATCGGCAAACGCTTGTCGTTGACGAACGTACCATTGCGGCTTTTCAAATCCTGGACCAGCACACGATTGTCTTTCAGGACAATGATGCAGTGCTTTCGGCTGACGGACTCGCTCTTGGGGCGAAGTTGGCAAACTTCACTGCGTCCGACCAGGAACTTCTCGCTCGAGACGGCGATTTCCTTGCCCTCGTGACTCCCGGTAAGGACCTTCAGCTTCACTTGCATCGATCAATCTCTCATGCATCGGTATAGACGTTTCCGTCTCGATCGGCCTGCGATTGCCGATTTCAAGAAATAGGAGAGTGCATCAGCAGAGTCATTCACGACCGTGCACTCTCAAAACTCAACGAACGCACTCATTCTAAACGCTTTCCCGCCGGCGAATATGCCGATCCCTGATAATTAACGCAATACAGGACAACCGTAAATCGACTTTGCACCAGCTTTCCACCCACAGGGGCTAGGTCAGAGCGGCTTATCGACGATGCAGCCAGGAGTCGGTTGAGAATCGATTTTCCGAAATTTCGGCTGCACGGTCTCGTTCGGCGGTCGTCCAATGACCGCTAATCCAGTCGATATCGAGGCGGTTGGCGAGGTGTTCGATCAGAGCCTCTGATAGTGTCTCGGCGGACGCCATTGCCGCACCAAGATCCCAAATTCCCGGCAATTGCGGGGCGAACCGACTTGCACGGATCAGCAAGCTGCCATGCTGAAGAACTGCCCGTTTGCCTTTGCGTTGGGCGCTTCCCAGGATCTTGTAACCGCTGGCGATCAGGTCGTCGTCGGTCCGTCGTTGAAAGCACAGAAATGGATCGGGCGGTGATTCGGCAGCAGGGTAGGTCGAATTGTCGCAGGTGGAAACATTGTCGCAGGTGGAAACATTGTTGAGTACGGTTTCCGAAAAGGGCGATGCGGAGACGCCGAAATCCGAAATCGCAGCGACCATCGCATCGTGGGTGTT
Source organism: Rubripirellula sp. (assembly GCA_049680385.1). GTDB lineage: Bacteria > Planctomycetota > Planctomycetia > Pirellulales > Pirellulaceae > Rubripirellula. The sequence continues at coordinate 4,179 of JBAUHR010000477.1, forward strand.
GCGGTAGAGCGGGCGATTGGCGCCGGTTTGCAGTCCGGTCGTCGGCCACGCGATGCTGTAGGTCAATTCCTGGTCGTGCAGGATCGCGCCGCCGCCGGACGAACGGCGAACGCAGGTGACACTACGGCTTTCGACGTGCTGGTCCCGGTCGGCATAGTTTTGGAAATAGCCCAGCGACAAAGTTGGCTCGTTCCAAAGGTACAACCGCAACGTCGGCGGTCCACCCGCGTCGACGGACTCCAGCATCGCTTGATCGATTGCCATGTTTTCGGCGCCGCCGTGACCGGCAAGCGGGATCACCCGGCCGGTGCGCCGCGATTGAGCTGAGTCCACGTGAGTGGGGTGGCGGGGCAACGGTTCATCCACGGGATCAGCCTGCTTCGCCGCACTGTTTTTCGTACGTGGCGTGATCCATCAACTTGTCGCGACCGGCGTCGCCATCGACCTTCACCTTGATGATCCAGCCAAAGTTCAGCGGATCGCTGTTCAGTTCTTCTAACTGGTCGGGCAGTTCCGAGTGGACTTCGACGACTTCGCCACTGATCGGGCTGTACAACGGGCTGACCGCTTTGACGGATTCAACTTCGCCAAATTCTTCGCCCGCGGTCAGCACTTTGCCGACCTCCGGCAGGTCCATGTAGACCAAGTCATTGAGCTGCTCGATCGCAAACGCAGAGATACCAATCGTGGCGATTGATTGATCGGCGTCCGTGGTCAGATCAACCCACTCGTGAGTTTCAGCGTACAACAATTTCGACGGGTCACGCGACATGATGAATCGATTCGGGTTGGTGGATCAGAGAGAGAGAGGGTGGGGAACTAGCTTGACGATCGCAGAGCGGTTGAGTTTTAAGTTTTGTTCGTCGGACGTTTGTAAAACGGCAAAGCGGTCGCAGTGGCATTGACCAGCTTGCCACGAATGTCGATTTGGTAACGGTCCAATTTAGCGTGTGCGGCATCGACATAAGCCATCGCAATCGGGTGACCAAGTGTTGGTGACGGACCGCCACTGGTGATCGTACCAATCGTTTGCCCGTCCGGTGTCAACACACTCAGCCCTTCGCGTGCCGGACGTTTGCCTTCGGGTAGCAATCCGATGCGAACGCGGCTTGGTCCGTCGTTGGCGATTTTGGCAATCGCGTCACGACCAATGTAACTGCGCTGGTCTGAATTGCATGCGAACGACAATCCAGCGGTGATCGGATCGATCGTTTCGTTGAGCTCGTGACCGTACAGCGGCATTGCTGCTTCCATCCGCAGTGTGTCGCGGGCACCCAAGCCGGCGGCCGTAAATCCTTCGTCGCGGCCAATCAACATCAGGTTCTCCCAGACACGGTTGGCTTCTTCGGCGCGAACGACCAACTCGAACCCGTCTTCGCCCGTGTAGCCGGTTCGGCTAACGATGACGGGTTTGCCCATCTGGTCGGTAATGACGGCTTGATAGTATTTCAGTTTCGATGGATCCGATTTGAACAACCGCTTGCAAACGTCCATCGCCTTTGGCCCTTGAACCGCAATCATCGCGGTCAACTCGGTCCGGTCCGTCATCGTGACGGTCGGAAAGTCGGGCATCCGAGGCGTGATCCAGTCGATGATCTTTTGCCGGTTCGATGCGTTGACGACTAGCAGGTGGAACCGTTTCTGGGACGGTGTTTCTAAGTTCGATACAAGCACGTCGTCCAGAACACCGCCATTTTCGTCACAAATCAATCCGTAACGAACTCGCCCCAGCGGCATGTCCGAAACGCGGCGGGTCAGCAAGTGGTCCAGCAGATCTTCGCTGCCGTCGCCTTCGAATTTCAGCCGGCCCATGTGCGACACATCGAATACCGCCGCAGCGGTTCGGCACGCCTGGTGTTCGGCCACGATCGACGAGTACTGAATCGGCATCTCGTACCCGGCGAAGGGCACCATTTTGGCGCCGGCCGCGCGGTGCCAGGCGTCGAGCGGAGTGGATGCAAGCGAGTCGGTCATGCGATCGAGATACTGGGGAAACAGGCAAAATCCGTCGGCGAGAGCGTTCTCGTCGGGGAAACGGATTCTATCGATCGCCGGACGCGTCGAAAGCCCCACCCGTTTTGCACCCCATCCTAGGGAATCGTTGTTGGCAGCGATCACGTCGGTGCTTGGTTTGCAACGAGCTTTTGTAAGCTTGCGTTTGCAATCGCATCGCTGTGCGTTTGGATCTGGACCGAACCGGCCATCGTTGCAAGTTCGCGGCCCAAAACGGCAAGCTACAAACGCTACATTGAATCCGTCGACGCGTACTATTCGCCGCTGCAACAAGCAATGTCGTCTGCCGATCATTTAGACAACGAACAGCCCGAGTCGACATCCGTTCGCGACTTGAGGGCTGAGTGATTTCAGGGCGTGATTCGTCCTTCGGATCCGGAAAGCAGCATTGTTCGTTCCTATCTTAGGAAGTTAGCATCCGGCTGTCGGTCCATTCAAACCCCGAAGAAAAAGAAATGACGACGTTCGAGCACGCCCTGCTGGGGATGAACGGTTTGTTGGCGACGGGATTGCAACGTCGGTTCGGCTGGAAGCTTGCTGTCTTGGCATCGGTCGCCGCGATTGCTCCTGATTGGGACGGCGTCCCGATGTTGTTTGATATGTCGCGGTTCGAAGTTGGCCATCGAGTTTGGGGCCACAATCTGCTGGCTTGCTGTTTGCTCGGGCTTTGCCTCGCCACAATCGACTACCGGGTTGATCTGGTCGGACGAGCCGCGAAGTCCGTGACGCGATGGGGGCCACTGCGCGAGCTTGCGTCGTCGGTCGACGTTCGCCAGTCGTTTTCGCGGTCGGTGTGGTTCGTTTGGGTGTTGGTCGCCATCGTTGCCGCATTGTCACAGATCCCGGCCGATGCCGTCGTGTCAGGTGCGGAAGGTTTAAGCGATTGGGCACTGAAACCGTTGTGGCCGTTCTCGGACTTCACCTGGATCTACCCGATGATCCCATGGGGCAACGTCGGCGTCACGATCATTTTCGCGATCGCAATGATCATGCAAGTCAAGCAGCCCATTCATGTCCAATCGATCGCAATCACAGCACTGGTGTCGGTCGTGGTCTATCTTTGCGTTTGGTCATCGTTGTTCCCGCGGTGAATCCAGGAAAAGTAACCAAGGTACGGGCGGGGAAATCATGTGGACGTACAGTCCGTACTCGCATCGAAGACACCGCAAATCGTTCTTCATCAAGAAGCCAGTGCGTTCGCAAAGCCAATTCGTACGCGTCCAGATGCGGAGACTAGTTTTCTGGTTGATACGTTTTCGTGTTGATTGACTCGTCACCGAGAATCAGTTCAGCGAGTGCGTTTCGAAGATCTTCTTCGTCGACCTTCGTTGCCGACTTTGAATCAGTCTTTCGTTCGAGCGATAGTAAGATCGCTCGCTTGCTGAGTTCGCAAATGAACGCGGGCGATTTTCCTTGGATTCGCGTTGCGTATTCGACCAGCCAATCTTGATCTTCTTCGTTCACCGAATCGTTCAAGTACAGTTCCAATAGTTTCATTCGTTCTTGGACATCCGGCAATGGAAACGCAACCGCTTGGGAGATCCGGCCGGGGCGGGCTGCGAGGGCTGGTTCGAGGACGTCGGGGCGATTGGTTGACATGATCACGATGGCTTGCGAATTCGATGCAAGTCCATCGAGCTGGTTCATCAATTCCTGGAGCCCGTCAAGCGTGGGACGCGAGTCTCGTTGAGGGGCCAGCAGGTCGACGTCTTCGAGAACGAGAATTGCGGGCGGTAGATACTTTGCCAATCGAAAGCACTCGCGAAGCGTTTCGACGGCCATGTCCGTCGGCGAGATAATCGTGTGCTCGGGGCAGGACTGAATCAAGTATTTCGTCACCAGCGTTTTGCCCGTACCGGGCGGCCCGTGCAACAGCAGCCCCAATTTGGCGGAATGCCCCAGTTCGCGAAGTTGGTCGCGATGGTTGTTCGTCGCGCGAACCAGTCGTTCAAGCAGTTCGACAATGCCAACGGGAAGGATGATCGCATTCCGGTCGGCCTGGGGCCGCTGAATCATTCGAATCGATTGGTTTTTTGCACTGCCCAGGCTCGTCGAAACCTGTACCATTCGGCCACGATAGACCGAGTGAGCGGACGATTGATCGAGCAACCAACGAATCACCTGGTTTGCTTCATCAAGGCCGCGACAACACACCTGTACTTGGTTTCCACGGCCGGTCGTCCAAACGTCCTCGGGATCACCGCTGTTGGGTTGTTCGAATCCGATCCAAGCGACAAACGGAATCTGGTTGGCGGATGACAAATAGACCGCGTTCTCAGGTACGTTGACCAACTGAGCTTCATCCAGTTCAACCGTTCGCCAACTGAGTCGCTCGACAGCCAGTTCGTTTGTCTTCAGGCGTCTGAGTTCTTGATAGGTTGCGATTCCAAAGCGGCTGGATTCCCTTTTGGACTTGGGAAGATCTTGGTGATAAGATTCCAAAGACCGGATCATATCCGCCAATCGACTCGTTCCGACCTCTTTGCTGACGAACGTCAACTGATCGATGGGCTGGCCCAGATGCCGACGCAAATGCCGTCGCAATCCGAATAGCCACTGAGAAAAAATCCCCCAGATAAAGATCAAGAGAAACCAAACAAGGAATCCGATCGCCAACCATCCGATTCGTTCAAAAATGAAGAGCAGGACAAGCGTTGCCCCGCCTCCGACCAGCAGGGTGAACCAAACGATCTTTCGAAAAAACGATGATGCCATTGTCTCGTCGCTTCAAACTAAGTGGACTCACGAATATGAATACAGATCGGCCGGCCAACCGCCGAGGTCGACGACTAACGATTCAATATCGTTTGAACCAACGATACGCTTCACCGATATCCGATTCGTCCTGATGCATAGGTGTCGTGAGTTTAATGGTAGAACAGGCTGCCAGCCTGTTTCGGACCGGGCCGCTATTCTGGCCCAACCAGCCTAGCCTAGCCTACTCCAGCACAGCACAGCCTAGCCCAGCAAATTGCCGTGCCGTGCCATGTTTCGGCGCCGACTTTTTTCTCCTTAGCCTCTTCAGTTATCCGCCGGCGGATTGGAATGGATTCACAAAACAACTTGGCCGCGATGGTTCACTTTGATCGGAACCGGCAGTCTCGTGATGATTGGGACTCGTTTGCCGATCATCGGGCGAGCGTGACGGGGTTGATCCAAGCGGTCGGTCGGCGGCGAGATCTCGATGGAAAATCAGATAACGAAAGTCTGGTCGTTTTGGGTGTGGGCAACGGCAACGATATTGATTTGCCATCGTTGGTTCGTCGTTACGATTCGACGACGGTGGTGGATCTGGATGACGAAGCGGTCGAGCACTGTCGATCGCGTTTGTCCGCAGATGTTTCGGCTGTCGTTGACACGGTTTCGCCCGTTGATTTGTCGGGTGTTCTAGGTCGATTGCCGTCTTGTGATGCCGACTCGTCGGACTGGGACGACTGGTCCCAGCAAGCTCGGAATCCTGATCCCGCCGGCGTGCCGATGGGCGATGTGGTGGTGTCGACCTGTTTGATCAGCCAATTGCTTGACACCGTCATCAGCGGACTGCCACCGGATCATCCACGTTTGGCCGGCGCCATGCTTTCCGTTCGTGACGGTCACCTGAATCTGTTGTCGCGATTGACCAAGCCGGGTGGGACGTTGGTTTTGATCACCGACATGGTTTCGTCGGACACGCTTCCCCAGTTGAATCGTGCCAGTCGTATTGAGATGCCAACGCTGGTGCGTGCTGCCGTTGAGACTCAGAATTTCTTTACCGGGCTGAATCCTGCGGTGCTGATGCACAAGCTTTCGTCGCCTGAGAACGGTCGGGCCACGTCGACGGCGATTCATGGCCCATGGCGTTGGCAGCTTGGTCCACGCCTGTTTGCGGTCATCGCAATCACGGCCGAGTTGAAATGAGCGGATGGATTCGGTGATTGGTCATCGATGATACGATAGAGGCTTGGATGCCCCGAAACTCGTTGAATTGCAAAGGTCAAATGTCTTCCCTGTTACCGATCATCGATGCTGGATTACCGACGGGTGTGGTGGAACCGTTTGCTGACCGAGTCCACCGCGAGTCCCGTTCGCTGTTGCGGAAGACGATCACGGAACTGCAGATCAATCTTGGCAAACTGTGCAATCAAACTTGCACGCATTGCCATGTCGAGGCCGGTCCGACGAAGAAACGCGAGAACATGGACGCCAAAACGGCGGCTCGGATCGTCGAACTTGCCGAGCGTTGTCCGTCAATCCAAACGGTTGACTTGACCGGTGGTGCGCCCGAGATGAATGCCAGTTTCCGTGACATGGTGATGGCGTTTCGTCGTCGAGGCTTGCGAGTGATCGATCGCTGCAATCTGACGATTTTATCCGAGCCAGGATTCGACTGGGTGGCTGATTTTTTAGCGGAATACAATGTCGACGTTGTTGCATCGTTGCCGTGTTACTTGGAAGACAACGTCGACGGGCAGCGTGGTGACGGCGTCTTTGCTCGCAGCATTGACGGGCTTCGAGAACTGAATCGGCGGGGTTACGGCACTAGAGACCCACGCCGCAAACTTGACTTAGTTTTTAATCCCACCGGCCCATCGTTACCGCCCGATCAATCTAAGCTAGAAGCCGACTACAAACGTGAGCTGAAAGCTCGCTATGGGATCGCGTTTGACAGTCTGTTGTGCATCACCAACATTCCCATCAAACGTTACGCGACGTACCTCAATAAACGCGGCAAGCTAGACGATTACATGCGTTTGTTGGCAGACAACTTCAATCCAATCGCCGCGGATCATGTGATGTGCCGTTCGCTGATCTCGATCGGATGGCAAGGCGAAATTTACGACTGTGACTTCAACCAGATGCTCGAGATGCCTGTTGGTGGCAAGTCGCGAACGACCGTCTGGGACATCGATTCGTTTGAAACATTTGCAAACGAAAAAATCGCTGTGGCCGATCACTGTTACGGTTGCACCGCAGGCGCGGGCAGCAGTTGCGGTGGCGCGGTCGTCTGAAACCACGCATTCCTTACCTCGAACTTGAAACCTAAAAACAGATCGCACTATGGATACTGAACAAGCTGTTCGCCAGCGTTACTCGGCCGCTGCGGGCCAACGCGAAATCGAATTGTGCTGCCCAGTCGACTACGACGCAAAGTACTTGAAAGTGATCCCGCAGGAAGTGATCGACCGCGACTATGGATGTGGTGATCCGTCGAAATGGGTTCGTCCTGGCGAAACGGTTTTAGATTTGGGTAGTGGTGGCGGCAAAATTTGCTTCATCGCGTCACAGGTGGTCGGCGCCGAAGGCAAAGTTCTTGGCGTCGATATGAACGACACGATGCTTGCGCTGGCACGGTCAAGTCAGTCCGCGGTCGCTGCGGCGATTGGTTTTGACAACGTGCATTTTTTCAAAGGCAAAATTCAAGACTTGGCGATCGACCGGGACGCGGTTGACACGTATTTGGCCGAACATCCGGTGACCTGCGAAGTCGATCTGCAGCGACTGGAATCCTACATCGGCGAAATGAGAAATCGCCAGCCAATGATCGCGGACGACTCGGTCGATGTCGTGGTCAGCAACTGTGTACTGAACTTGGTCGATCCCGCCGAAAAGGAACGGTTGTTCGACGAGATCTATCGAGTCTTGAAGCCCGGCGGGCGAGCAGTGATCAGCGACATCGTTTGCGACCAGCCCGTGCCGATGGCAATGCAACAGGACGAAACGCTTTGGAGCGGTTGCATCTCGGGCGCATTCGAAGAACACGAGTTCATCGATGCGTTCGTTCGAGCCGGATTCCATGGCGTCGAAATGCCGGTTCTGCAAAAGGAACCTTGGCAAACCGTCCAGGGGATCGAGTTTCGTTCGGCGACCGTGATTGCCTATAAAGCAATTCAGGTCGACGATGATAACGCGATCGAAAACGATGCGGTCATCTACCGCGGCCCCTATCAGCATGTGATCGATGACCACGGCTACTGTTACGATCGCGGTGTCCGGATCCCGGCATCGCGGGCAACCGTCGAACGAATGACGACGGAACCCTATGCGGCTGATTTCATTGGTCTGGTTTCAGATCATGCCAATGAACAGCCGGCCGATTCGCCATCGCCGCCAAGTCCCAAACGGTCGATCAAGATGACCGTTTTGGGCGACGATTGCTGTGGAACCGATGGCTGCTGCTAAGAGATAAAGTTCTCGACCATGCCGACGCCTTGGACGCCCGATCGGGTCAGCCAACTCGCAAAGCTCTCGACGTCATCCGACGTCGTGCGAAGCGAATCGCGAACGATGATCGCACTGTCGATCGACGTCGCAAACGGTTGCAGACTCACCGAATCACCGGCTGGCCCATCGATGACGACAAGATCGAACCGCTCTCGCAGCGACTCGACCAATTGGGCAACCTCGTCGGCGGTTGCCGGACGTTGTGGATTGACCCCAACCAACGGAATCAAGGTAACCGCGTCTTCGACCGCGTAGACGGCAACTTCCTTGACCGATAGGCCGCTTCGCAGTGTATCAAGCCAGCCGTGTTCGAGTTCCAGTCGCAGGTCGTCGGCCAGCGTGGGGTCGTCGATATCGGCGTCCAACAGCGCGACGCGAGCGCCAGACGCGGCTGCCGCCATTGCCATTCCGATAGCCACACTGCTGCGTCCTTCGCCTTTATTGACGCTGGTGACAAGCATGGTTCGCAAGCCGGCGTGGACTGCTTCGCCCATGCGATCGGTCAAGTCTTGGAACAGGCTCTCGTTGAAAAACAAATCTGCAACGGTTTTCGGTACGTCAAAGACATCGACTTCCCAAGCTGCCTGGAACGGTGTTGCCACTCGTTTGGCAGGCGGTGTATCTAGTTGTTGACTTGGCTCCGGTGCAACTGCGTGTTCGGATTCTTCGGGCAGTGTCGGTGATGCGACCTGGGCGGCTTTCGGGGCGACAGGCTCGCTGACTTGTAGGTCAACGGTTTCGTCCCAAGCCAAGTCGGACGATGTGTCGATCGATCCATAGGTTGTGTGGATCTGTTGCAGGGATGCAACGAGTCGAGCGATGTCGTCGACGGTGTCGGTTTCGCTAGAAAGAGGTGCCGTGTTTTCTTTCCGCGTAGTTTCTTGGCGCGTAGTTTCCTGTCGCGCAGTCTCTTGGCGGGCGACGGTCGGCGCCGGGGCTTCGTCTACCGCAGTCGCCGGCTTTGCTGGTGCGGGCCGCGCTGTATTGGCAGCCGGTTCGATGTGGGGACGAGGAATCTCGGCCTGGGCGGAATCACCGCGAGCGACAACGCCTTCGGATGGATCAATCCACATCGACGCCGTGTCCGCCACTCGCTGGTCAAGTGTCATCTCGTCGATGGGGGCCGGCTTGGTTTCGGTGACGGTTTTCGACGATTTGTCGCTGTGTCGATTGCGTCGTGCGAATGCTTTGACGAAAGCCTGGTCGGTCAAGCTCATGATGGCAACACGCTGAAGAGAGAGTAACGAATGGGATCGTGAAAAAACTAGATGCCGCTTCGGTCGGCGACTACATACCAGGCTGGGTTGGTGCCGGTGGCAAATACTTCAGCCAATCGTTCACTGCGGCGGGTGTAGCCGACGGCTTGGGGCCGGTAAAGAACTGATTGACGCTTGCAGGTGCGGAAAGATCAGAGGCCCCGTCCATCACCATGGGGTCGGACGCCAGGTCTTCGAGTGTTGGCAGATCGATCGACGGGCCTCGTGAGGATTGACTCGAGACCGTCATCGCGTCCACGCCCAAGCTCGGAGCGGCTGGTGCGTCCAGATTGCTTGCAAATTGTTCTGTCGCCACGTTGCCCGGCGATGCGGTCTCGCTCGAAACCGTCTCGGGCCTAGCAGTTTCTGGTGTTACCGTAGGCGTAGGAGCATCAAGCGAAACAGCGATCGATTGGTCATCGATCTGGTCAGAGATCTTTTCGATTGTCGACTCGAGTGTTTGGTTGATTTCGCTGACTTTGGTGGATGCGTTTTCTTTCAAGTCATCAACCTTGTCGCCGATCGAAAAGTCGGTGAGTAAGTTGTCCGAGTCAAGCTCGAGAGCTTGGTCGACTTTCGCAATCGCCGAGTCGACGTCCGATGGTGTTGAGGGGCGGCGGCTAGTCCAGAATGCTGCTCCGATCACGACACCGAGTAAAACCAAAACAGTTCGGTGAGCCACGGCGGCTTCCATCCAGGTTCGCCCCGCTGGACGTGGGTCTCGAGAGTCTCGGCTCGTTCGGTCTTCGAGCGATCGCCCCGATGGGCTAGATGGACTTTCGCTATCTTGCGACGTCAGCGTACTGCGCTGGGATGGTTCCGGTGTCGATTGTTCGTTCGATTGCGATCTGTCTTGGTGCAGGTCTGATGTGGGCTCTTCGAGTCCCGGAATCCGCAGAATCGACGGATAGGAATCGGTGTCCTCGGATCGTGCAGCCGTGGTTCGTGCAGACGTTGTTTGTGCAGATGCGGTTCGTACTTGAGCGAGCAGTTCAGGGGCGGCGAAAGCCGCTTCGCTGGCAGCGTATTTCTGGTATGCCGGCGCCGTTTGGCTGTCCAACTCGGTTGCGATTTCAGGCTGGGCCGCGGTCGTTTCTGGCATTGCCGGAGCCGCAGTCTGGTCGTGCTTCACGGCCGACCGAGCTGGTTTGGCAGCGGGTGCGGGAGCCAAATTCGGCAGTTTGAATAAAACTGGCGGCAAGTCCGATGATTCGGAATCAGAGTTCATTGATTCTTGTTCCCTAGGGTTTCGCTGCTCGGCGCCGACTCTCTGCTTTAGCGGATGAGCTGCACGCTGGTCGGATTGAGGCTGGCGATAGCCGTCTGAAGGCCGCTTTGGCGAGACGGTCATACGATTCTTCCTACAGTCGAGGTAAAAACGGGGAATTCCGCCCGCCGGTGATTGTTTCCACAGACGGGTAGTGATTCACTCGCTATCTGATAAAGCCATGAACCCGAACCAATTGGTTCCGTTCCTATTCATCGGAAGCAACCTTCCGGATCTTTAGGTTTCTGCGGAATAGCCAAAGTTGAACGATCAGGCAAGACTAAACGTCAATTCTGTGGGGCTCGGCTTGTGATCAAGCCGATTCAGAACGAAGATTAGGCCGATAAGACGAAAGGAAGTGTCAGACCCCTTTTGTGCGAAGCACCCTCAGGGCTGGTTCCCGGAAAAAAGGGTCGGACACTTTTTTTGACTAAAACAGAAGTATCGAATCCGTTTTTTGACTCGCGTGAAACAGCTCTCCCATGCCGCAAGCCGACACGACCACCACCGAACTGCACGAACTGATCCGCGAGCGAATTCTGCTGCTCGACGGAGCGATGGGGACGATGATCCAGCGTCTTGGGCTTGATGAGGCGGGCGTTCGAGGCGAGCGGTTTGCTGACCACCACAAGGATTTGAAGAATTTTTCAGATATTCTTTGCCTGACGCACGCTGACAAAATCACCGATATCCACGACGCCTACTACGCAGCCGGATCCGATATCGTCGAAACCAACTCGTTTGGCGCCAGCCCCGTCGGCATGCTCGAATTCGACTTGCCGATCGAAATGGTCGACGAGATCAACCACGCCGCCGTCAAGTGCGCCCGGATCGCCGCGGACAAATGGACCGAAAAGACGCCGGACAAACCCCGCTTCGTCGCCGGCTCGATCGGCCCCACCACGCGTCAGTTGGCGATCAGCACGACGGAAGACCCGGCACACCGCGGGACCACTTTCATGGAGATGGTCGACAGCTACCGGGCTCAGGTCAAATCGTTGTGCGAAGCCGGCGTCGACATCCTGCTGCCGGAAACCGCGATTGATACGCTGAACTTGAAAGCCTGTCTGTTCGCAATTTCTGACTACTTTGACGGTGGCGGTCGCCGCGTGCCGGTGATGGCATCCGGCACGTTCGCCGACGGTGGACGCACGTTCGTCAGCGCCCAAAGCGTCGAAGCATTTTGGACGGCGATCAATCACTTCCCCTTGTTGTCAGTCGGAATGAACTGCGCAATGGGGCCGGACGTGATGCGTCCGCACATCGAAGAACTGTCCAAGGTCGCCGGCATCCCGATCAGTTGTCACCCCAATGCTGGACTGCCCAATGAAATGGGTCAATTCGATCTCGGTCCGGCTGCGATGGCAGCCAAAGTGGGCGAGTACGTCGACAATCGCTGGGTCAATATCTTGGGCGGTTGTTGTGGCACGACGCCCGATCACATCACCGCCATGGCCGACCGGATCAAGCAATCGAAACCCAAGGTTGTCAAGTCGTTGCCGTCGCTGACGCGTTTGTCGGGGACGTTGCCCATGGTGATGCGTCCCGAAATTCCGTTCACGATGGTCGGCGAGCGAACCAACGTGACCGGCAGCCGCAAGTTTGCCAATTTGATTCGAAACGAAAAGTTCGAAGAAGCCGTTGATATCGCCCGCGAGCAAGTCCAAAACGGTGCCACGATTATCGACATCAACTTCGATGACGCGCTGCTGGATGGCGCCGAAGCGATGACGCGTTTCTTGCGTTTGATTTCGGGCGATGAAGTCGCCGCATCGGTTCCGGTGATGATCGACAGCAGCAAATGGGAAGTGCTCGAAGCTGGTTTGCGAAACGTGCAGGGCAAAGCGATCGTCAATTCGATTTCGTTGAAAGACGGCGAAGCCGAATTCTTGCGTCGCGCACGCTTGGTTCGCCAGTACGGCGCCGCAGCCGTCGTGATGGCGTTCGACGAAGAGGGCCAAGCTGCCGATGAAGACAGCAAGGTTCGAATCTGCAAGCGAGCGTACGACCTGCTCGTCAGCGAAGTCAACTTCCCACCCGAAGACATCATCTTTGATCCAAATATCTTGACGGTCGCGACCGGCATGGAAGAGCACAACAACTATGCCATCGACTTTGTCAACGCTGTCACACGGATCAAGAAAGAATGCCCCGGCGTCAAAACCAGCGGCGGTGTCAGCAACATCAGTTTCAGTTTCCGAGGCAACGACGGCGTCCGCGAAGCCATTCACAGCGCGTTCCTGTACCGAGCCATCAAAGCCGGGCTAGACATGGGAATCGTCAACGCAGGCCAGTTGGAAGTCTACGAGGAAATCCCCAAGGACTTGCTGGAGCATGTCGAAGACGTGCTTTGGAATCGCCGCCCCGATTCAACGGACCGGATGCTCGATTTTGCCGAGAATTTCAAAGGTTCGGGGAAAAAGAAGTCGGCCGAAGATTTGTCGTGGCGAGAAAACTCGGTCGCCGAGCGAATGACTCACGCGCTGATCAAAGGGATCGACAAGTACATCGTCGACGACGCCGAAGAAGCTCGCCAGCACTACGACAAGTGCTTGCAAGTCATCGAAGGTCCGTTGATGGACGGCATGAGCGTCGTCGGTGATTTGTTTGGCCAAGGCAAAATGTTCTTGCCGCAAGTCGTCAAGAGCGCGCGAGTGATGAAGAAGGCCGTTGCCTACCTTGAACCGTTCATGGAAGAAGAAAAACGTGCCGCCGGGATCGAGAACGATGACGCGCGCGGCAAGTTCCTGATCGCAACGGTCAAGGGCGACGTTCACGACATTGGCAAAAATATCGTCGGCGTTGTGCTGCAGTGCAACAACTACCAAGTCATCGACCTGGGCGTGATGGTGTCAGCGGAGAAGATTCTTGAAGAGGCCGTCAAGCAGAACGTTGACATGATCGGGCTGAGCGGTCTGATCACGCCTAGCCTGGACGAGATGGTTCACGTCGCGCGCGAAATGAAACGCGCCGGAATGACGATGCCGTTGTTGGTCGGCGGCGCAACTACCAGCGCGAAACACACGGCCGTTCGGATCGCGCCGGCTTATGACGGTCCGGTATTGCATGTCTTGGACGCCAGCCGAAGCGTTGGGGTCGTTGAAAAAATGCTCAACGACGATACGCGTGACGCATTCGTCAAAGCAAATGTTGCCGAGCAAGAGAAACTGGTCGCGAGCTATCGCGATCGGCAACAAAAATTGGTGCCCTACGCCGAAGCCCTCGAAAAACGATTTGCGACGGACTGGAAAACGGTCGCCATCGACAAGCCATCGTTCACCGGGACTCGCGTCTTGGACGACATCTCGCTGGCCGAAATTCGACCGTTCATCGATTGGTCACCGTACTTCATGACTTGGGAATTGAAGGGCAAGTACCCCAAGATTTTCCAAGACAAGGTGGTTGGCGAAATCGCCAAAGAAGTCTATGAAAAAGCCAACGCGATGTTGGACCGCGTCATCGCCGAAGACCTGTTGAAAGCGAAAGCGGTCTACGCATTTTGGCCCGCCGCATCCGACGGTGACGACATCATTGTTTATACCGACGAGACACGCACAACCGAAGCCAAACGGTTCCACTGTCTGCGTCAGCAATGGGAACGAAAAGGCACGACCGATTATCGCTCGCTTGCCGACTACGTCGCGCCAGTCGATAGCGGTCGCGAAGACTACATCGGCGGTTTTGTCGTGACCGCCGGCATCGGCGCCGAAGCACTGGCAAAGAAGTACAAGGACGAACTCGACGACGAGTCCTCGATCATCGTTCAAGCGATCGCCGACCGATTGGCCGAAGCGCTTGCCGAAATGTTGCACCAGCGAGCGCGAACGGATTGGGGGTTCGGCCAAAGCGAGAATCTGTCCACCGAAGAACTGATCGACGAAAAGTACCGAGGCATCCGTCCCGCCGCCGGCTACCCGGCATGTCCGGATCACACCGAAAAGAAGACGTTGTTCGAGCTGCTCGACGCAACCGCCAATACCACTGTGGAATTGACATCCAGTTACGCGATGTATCCCGGTGCCGCGGTCAGCGGATTGTACTTCGGTCATCCCGAATCACGTTACTTCTCGGTCGACCGTGTCACCAAGGACCAAATCGAATCGTACGCCAAACGAAAAGGCGAAACGATCCGAGAAGTCGAACGCTGGCTATCGCCCAACCTAGCCTACGACCCCGAATAGAAGCCGCGTCGCTGTCCTTAGGACCAGGCTGCTAGCCTGTCCCTAGTCTGTTTCGCGTTTCCAGTCGCAACACGTTCGCTCAATAAACATCACGAACATAGCGGCCGTCGGCGGCAAGCTTCTTCACAAAAGCTTGCGCGTCGGCGGTGCTTAGCTTGCCCTGATTCTCGGCGACGTCGATCAGTGCCCGTTCCACATCGGCGGCCATGCGCGACGCGTCACCGCAAACATACAGCGACGCACCTTCGCCGAGCCATTGCCAAAGTTCGGCAGCGTTTTCTCGCATTCGATCCTGGACGTAGACCTTGGCTTCGCCATCGCGACTGAACGCCGTATCCAGCCGAGTCAAAAATCCGTTCGCAACATTGGCTTTCAGCTCGTCTTCGTAAAGGAAATCATAGGCTTCGTGCTGATCGCCGAAGAATAGCCAGTTCTTACCGGTCGCTTTTGTGGCTGCACGTTCTTGCAAGAACGCGACAAATGGCGCGATACCGGTTCCCGGTCCGACCATGATGATCGGCTTGGTCGTGTCGGTCGGAACGGTGAACCCGCCATGATTGGGCTGGACGAAGACACGAACCGACGATCCTGACTCGACTCGGTCGGCCAACATCGTGCTGGCTACACCCTTGCGTGTGCGTCCTTCGCGTTCATAAACAACTTTGCCGATGGTCAGGTGAACTTCGTCGCCGACCACTTTGGTGCTGCTAGCGATCGAATACAAACGAGGGTTCAGCGGATCAAGTGTTTCCAGAAACTCTGTCGCCGTCAGCGATCGGCAATCGGCGACTTCCAGCACATCCAGCACGTCATATCCCTCGGGTACTCCTTCGTCGGCCATCGTTTTCAGCATCGACCGTTTGGCGTCATCGTCGACCCGATCGATGATCAAGGAAAGCAGTTCGTCCGTCGGATCTTTCAAGCAGTAGTCCTCGCCGATCGCAACCCGCAGTGTCTTGGTCAAGCCAGCACTCGTGGTCACGTTCAAATTTGGGTCCGCACCAATTTGGTCGATGACGCTTGCCACCAACTCGTCGCAGTTTGATGGGAAAACACCAAGGGCATCACCGACGTGATACGACAATCCGGACCCTGCCAAGTCGATCGCAACGTGCCGAGTGTCTTTGGCAGATCCTTCTTTGTTGAGCGGCCGAGATTCAATCAGCTTGGCGGTGAACGGGTTCGCACGCGAGTAGCCGGTGGTCGTTCCGTTTCCGTTTCCGTTTGCTTTTCCATTACTTGCGGATGCTGACGCCGCCGATGATTCGGCAGAACCCTCGTCCTTCAGCAATCGCTTGATCATTTGTTTGGTGTCTTTGCCGCCCGGACTGCAAAGCGTCAAGTTGGTCTCGTCGCCTGACGCAATCGCTTCGGCATAGATCTGGCACACATAACCACACGATCCGCAATCAAGCTGCGCCATCGCCGCCATTAGCTTTCGTTCAAGTGGTTTGCCATCGGCCAATTCCATCCGATCGACAATGGGCAGCGACGAGTCGTGCCACTGGAAATCTTCCTCTTCTTCGGGCGGCGCCGGACCCGTGATCACGTCGCTCGCGAAGCCCGCAGCTTCCAACGCATCGCTCGTCGTGGCATTGCCTTGGACGCCCATCAGTCCCGAGAAAAATCCGTTCAACCAAGCACGCTGTTCTTCATTGAACGGCGCCGTTGCAGGAATAAAGCTACTCATGACAGTCTTGTCGAAGAAGGTGAAGAAAATGGAATTTTGGGGAACGTACAGTGAACGGGACGGAACTACGCGTGTGCCGCCAACAGTGTTTTCAAGGCGTTGGTTTCTTGGCGATTGACGAACGCAAGGAAACTTTCGCCGTCGGATCGATTGTCCAAATAGCCGCCAATAAGTAACGCAACCACTTCGGCAATCTCATCCGCCGGCACAAACTCAACCAGCAGTTTGGCAATCCCTTGGCGATCGCCCCAACCACCACCAACATGAATGTGATAGCCGTCGATCATGTCGTCACCACGTTCGACTTTGCAGCCGATCAAACCAATGTCACCGATGTAATGTTGAGCACAACTGTGGTGGCACCCGGTGACGTGGATGTTGATTGGCTGATCGAGTTGGAATTGGTTTTCCAGAGCAACGGCGATCTTCATCGCGTCGGATTTTGTGTCGGCGGCTGCAAACTTGCATCCAGCACTGCCGGTGCATGCGACCAAGCCGGCGCGGAATGAACTGGCTTGGTAACCAAGTCCGATCGATTCGATAGCTGATTTTACTGCGTCAACGTCACAGTCACGAATGTTCGGAATGATCAGATTTTGCCACACCGTCAAACGGATTTCACCGTTTCCAAACGACTCGGCGATGTCCGCTAGGCCGCGGGTCTGATCGCTTGTCAGACGTCCGACCGGCAGCACCACGCCGACGTATTGGCGTTCAGTTTGTGCTTGAGGGTGAAAGCCAATGTGGGCGGATCGATCTTCGCCGTGGTTGTGAGTCAGTTTCGCTGCGTCGACTCGGCGCAGCGTCGCCGTCAGTTTTTCTTCGACGGCGGCAATGAATTTTTCAAAGCCCCACTCGTCCAAGACATACTTCAGCCTTGCTTTTTTGCGGTCGGTTCGATCGCCACTTTCGACGAACACTTTCACGATCGCACCAGCAACTTCGACGCACTCGTCCGGACGTAGCAGGACGCCAGTGGGACGAGCAAAATCTTTGTGCCTGGTGATTCCGCCTAGTGTCAATTGAAAGTAAACGCCTGCGGGTAAATCATCGGACGCCTCGGCAGGGCTCACTTGCACCGCATGGAATCCAATGTCGTTCGTGTCGTCCAACGCACTGATGCGACCACCGCCATCGAAGGCGATGTTGAATTTTCGTGGCAATCCATACATTTCGCGGTGATTCAGGATGTGATGGTGCATTCGCTTGGCAAACGGAATGGTTTCGATCAGCTCGCTGTCATCGATCCCCGACAGTGCGCTAGCGGTGCAATTGCGAATGTTGTCGCCGCCGGATCCCTGAGTGATGATGTCAAGTTCGCGAAGCCCATAAAGGATGTTGGCAGCTTGATCGGCAGGAATTTCGCGCAACTGCAAATTGGCACGCGTGGTCACGTCCACGTAACCGCCCGCCGAAACGTCACTTAAATCAGCCAGCCCCCGAAACTGCCACGCGTGCATCAGTCCGCCGGGTATCCGCATTCGGCACATGAACGAATCTTGCGCCGGTGCGACATGGAACAGACCTTGCCATTTGGTCAAGAATACATCGGTGCCTTTGGGGAACTGATTCGACTTGGACCTCGCCACGATTTCGTCCCACATGTCGAGTGGGTTTTTGTCGCGTTTGGCGATCTCTTCTTTGCATAGCTTGCGTCCCGATGCTTCGGTGTCGGCTTGAGCCTGCAACGCAATTCGTTCGGGGCCGATCGGTAGTGGTTGACCATTGATGATCGCTGCGTCCTTGCCGATCGACAGCGTCGCTTCAGCGTGTCCGCCGTTGCCGCTAAGTACCGGCAAGCCACTCACGGCACGCGCTACATCGGTGCCGAACGTGAATCCCGACAAATATTGTTTCTGTTCTTCGGTGAATGGTTCTTTGGACATTGTCTTTACGCTTTCTCGATTCGAACAGCAGAATTCTTGTAGCTCGGTTGACGGCTGTGCGGATCAAAATGGCTTAGCGTCAACTGGTTCGTGGTGTCGTAGTGCATTGGCATGAAGGCTTGTCCCATTCGAACGGTCGGCACGACCATCGCGTCGACCAAAATCGAACCTCGCCGCGACGTGACTCGGACACGATCACCATTGGCGACACCGATGTTTGTCGCATCGTCCGGATGAATTTCGATGTAGGAATGATTGGGATAGAGTTTCCGAAGCACGGGGCTCTTGCTGGTGCGTGTTTGCGTATACCACTGGCTGACGGTTCCACGACCGGTCAGCAGCATCGTTGGATAGTCAGCATCGGGTGCCTCTGGTGGTGGCGTGATTTCGTCGACGATCAATCTTGCTTTCCCATTTGGATGGCAGAACTTTCCGTCGGCAAATAGTCGCCGCTGGACGGGCGGGTCCACGTCCGTACACTCCTCGGCATCCGCGGCCGACCATGGCCACTGCACACCGCCGTTGCGGTCAACTTGTTCATAGCCGGTGATGCCAGTGATGTCGCACGGTGAGCCTTCGCTGGCACGCTGCATGATTCGAAACACGGCTTCGGGATGCGTCCACTGTTGGAACATCTCGCCAACGCCCCAGTAGTGAGCGATCGCACGAAAAATTTGGAAGTCTGCAAGAGCTTCACCAGGAGCTTTGCGAACTTTCTTTAGCAGTCCGTACCGGCGTTCGCTGTTGATGAACGTTCCTTCTTTTTCTCCCCACGCCGCGGCGGGCAGGATCAGGTCGGCGTGGCGTGCCGTTTCCGTAGAGTCGTACATGTCTTGGACGACCAGGAAATCGAGTTGGTCAAGAAGTTCCCGGGCGTCCTCTTGATTGCTCCAGCTATGTGCCGGGTTGGTGGCGATGATCCATAGTCCCTTGATTTCCCCGGCGCGTATGCCTTCCATGATTCGATCGTACGACCAGCTTCCTTCGGTCGGGATCGTTTCAACGGGGATTGCCAATGCATCGGCAACTTTGGCACGATCATCGGCATTATCAAACTTGTGATGTCCGAACAGGTTGGTGGTGTTGCTCCACAGCCGAGATCCCATCGCATTGCATTGGCC
>JBAUHR010000478.1:0-2553 GCA_049680385.1 Rubripirellula sp.
GCTTGAAACTTCCTGGCTCAAATTCAAGAACCGACTCGATGCTTCCGTTCCAAGGTAGTGGCGTGTTGCTTAGGTCAATGACCAACCGCCACAGTTTTCTACGAAATGAGCGTTTGAATGTGTTTTCCGACTCGCCTTCGTACTGTGTCAGCAAACGAAAAACCGCTGACCGAAATTCGTCCAGAACCGGACACTTGATCCGCAAACACTCAAAAGTCAATTTAGAGCAAGAGTCAAGACATGCCGTCAGTGTATCTACCACTGTGCTTCCTCCGATTGCGAGTCGCGAAGGCTCATCAACTGAATCCCCATTGGCGGTGCGGGAAGGTCGCACGTGTCGCGTTCATACGACTCGCGAATTTCGTGGGTCGCTTCAAGAAAACGGTCCATTCGTGACTGAGCCGTATCACGGGACAGGACAACAACGTGATCCTGAGCATTAAACTCGTCGCGAAACGTGAGATAAGATTGGATGCCGTTAAAGAACACGATCTTCGCCTGTTCCGCTATCGCTGGAACATCACGACGCGATGCGTTCGCGAACCGACAAAGATATGGCAAACAATCTCGCTCGTGTTGCCATTCGCGAACAGATAGCAAGTCGCTGAGACTTAAAAGGATTTCCTCGGGAGCCTCGGGGTCATCAGGATCACTTTCGTCGCTGGTACTACGAGGATGAAGAATAATGTTGTCAGTGTGCCTTCGCAAAACCGCGTTGCCCGCAGTTGGTCCGGCCAATACAACTTCGTTTTGGTTCGCGTGCCAGTTGATTTCTCGATCAGTCGTCAGAGGAATTTCCGAAACGATCGACTTGCCGATGTATTCCGCAAGTGATCGCCCTTCCTCGGTTTCTTCGTCCGCCGAAAATAAATACTCAGACGCGGTCCTTTCTGTTAAATAGACACCGCCTCCCTTGCGTTTGCCGTTGAGTTTATACAAACCAAGTTCATTTCGTTCGTGCCGATGAGAAACGATGCGGTATCGTTGGACGCCTTTTTCACCTTTTCGCGGAAGTCTCTTGATTTCAGTTCCAACCTCAGCGTTCATAAACCGCTGAAACAGATTTGGTTCGTCGGTGCTAGCCACGGACTCTGGCAATGTTCGCAACAAGTATCCGAACGCAATCACGCCGCATAGTGCGGATTGGCAAGGTGCAGTTACGATTGCGGTGTGTTGCTTTTTTGGCTGTCTCGCTTCGCTTAAAGAGACGCCCAGATCAACCGCCCAACTGAACCAGGACGGAATATCAGTCGGACTAGATTCAGGACCACAAAAGCGAGCTTCTAAGTGTTGCAATCGGCGATTGCTGGCCCCACCATCTGTCATTTGATGTACCGTAGCCTCGTCGAGGTTGTTGGACTTTTAAAACGTGGTACTCACAGAGAGACGTTCCAGTTCTACAGAGGCGGTGTCAAATACCATTCTCAATGGAAGCTAATGTACCATTGCCCACTTGTCAGTTGCAACAACTTGTAGTTGGCGATCTGCAATCGCAATTCAGGTCGGGCCAGAAAGTCGGTGCGATCGCTACGGCTTTCCAAGCCATATACTTCGAGGTGAGTTCTCCAGGCACAACCGATGGAACTTAGTAACTAGCCGTTTCAGGGTATGTCGTTCCACTTGGAACAACGGCTCAAGAGCCACATGCAGCCGCGTTGTTTCGATCTGATGTTTCTCGGCGGGGCAATGTCGCTTGGGCTAGAGACTTAGCGTGCAGCCGCTTTGGTGTTGGAGCACGCTACCGGCGATGGAGACTCCGCTTGCGGCGACAATCATCCTCCGGCGGCTCGTACCTCGCTGATCGCCTGCGGATGATTCACGCCCCTGCGCTCATTCGCTTCGGTCCTGCTCCGCCGCCGTGACACGTGGCCTCCGTTCGTTCCTCACTGCGGACACGTCACGCGACGGCTCCGCATTCTAGCGCGGCGATGCCTGGGAGCATCGCTAGTGCCGCCGGGCTTTGAAGCCCAGTTCAGGCTGTCCGCAAGCGGTTAGCCAACTTCTTTCGAGGGTCAAAGTCAATCGGGACGCCACCGCTGCGTTCGTCCGTTCCGGTCGTCCGCTCGGGTCAAACATCGGCCCCCCCAACGCACAAGTGCGGGGGGCCGATGTTCGACCTTTCGCTCCCGACCTTCACTCCCTCTCATCGCTATACACGTTCTCGATTCTGACATTCCCGTCTTCATCCGCCGTCGTCGTCCCCTTCGGGACTTGTTGGTGTTCGTGCTTTCGCACGTTTACTCGATCGTGCTTCTTACCGTGCTGTGGTTCGCTTTCGCTCTCCGCGTCGCTTCATCGGGCGGCTTCATCCGTTACACGCGGCTCCGCTGGGTTGATCCGGCCTGGCTGTGGCTCGTCGATTACGACGTTGATCCGCCGTTCTGGGTCCAATGGGCGAACATCCGCTACATCGACGCGATCTACGACGTTTGCGAACTGCACTACCCGATCGAACCCTGACCGGCGGTGCCGATCGTCACCGGGCCTTGCGGCCCGATCCAGAGCGAACGCAAGCGATGGTCAAAGCGTTTCGCGGGTGGAGAGCGTTTCTGA
>JBAUHR010000479.1:0-3168 GCA_049680385.1 Rubripirellula sp.
GGCCTACTGAATCCGGCCTGCAACCGGTGTTCCCGCTTGAAAGCGGTCGCGAATATGGAACTCCCCACCGAATTGACGATGGATGGATAGTTCGAGAGATTACAACAACCGGCGATATTTGGTGGCAATGGCGTGATTCGGATCCCGAACCGATTCGATTCGAATCTGGAGGAAACTTTCTTCAATACGAAAAGAACAACGTTGCTTTTTTTGAAACAGGCTACCTATACGGAACCAACGTGAAGGTGGAATTGGGCGCGTCGGTGGATGGAAACATTACAGAACTCTCCAGCATCGCCGACATGGATCGAGTCGAGTTTCGTGCAGAAATCGTTGGCGAAACGAAAGATCAGATTGTGGTTGCAGCTGCAACACAGGGACCGCAAGCCGAACTCAAGATTTTCCGATGGGACGGCACGTCTGATGGGCTGACACCGTTGGATACAGTGAATCGATTCATTGAAGAAAATCAGCTCTACGATTTTCAAAATCATGAGATAGCGAACACGATTCGCGTGATCATGCGAGACGATGCGGCTTTGCTGATTCATCGTGGCAGCATTTATCGCATTCCGCTAAGTGAACAGACGATCGTCTTGGATCAGTCCTTTCACACCGTAAACATTAAGGATTCGGAGATTTCGATCCAAGAAAACACGGATCAAGAATTTGATGGGTCCAATTCAAGTGGACTGACGACCATTGATGCTCAAGACGTTGATAGGGGACTAGAAATCATCATTGACGGCAAAAACAGCCTGCCACTGCATGGCATTAGAGTGCTGGCTCCGCAAGATGCCAAAGTTTATCTGTCGCCTCTCAATATTGATTCTCCGATCACGTACCAGTTCAGCGAGAACGTTGTGACAATGACTGTCGAAGGTCGCAAGATTTGGTTTGAATTTGAAGGTGAGTTCGAGATCGTGGAGCGAGGCAGTAACTCAGACGAAGAAATTCGTCGCGATCGTAATGTGTTAGTCCAGTCGACTCGGACAAGCGCAAGTCTCTATTCAGCGTTTGGCGAAACTGTGGCGGAAGCTATTGGCTCCTATGGTCTTGCCAGAGTGATCATGCAGGGCAACATCGGGACGATGCGAACGATCGGGATGGATGCCGAACAGTTCATCTATGTTGCGACTGGATCTGAAATAGAGCGAATCGAACTTGTCAGCGGCAACTCCGAGCCACTTGATTTGGCATTCGCGTTCCCGAGCGAGATCCATATCGATTCTACGGTGACGGAGTCAAATGGTGGTCGCCGTGTGATCGCGAAGATGCCAGAAACGGAATTGATGCTGGACATTACTCAGAGCCCACTTCACAATCCTTTTGTCGGGTTTGATGCAGATGGAAACAACGACGTTACACCGGCCGATATTCTGACGGTAATCAATCACTTGGCGGAGAAACGTGGTTACGAAGTGTCAGATCAAACGTTGTTTCCCGATGTCAGCGGCGACCGACAAGTTACACCTTTGGATATTTTGGAAGTCATCAACTACTTGGCCGACAAGGCTGCACCGTCCGGAGAAATGGCGAGCGCGACGCCGTTGAATGCGACGCCCGCCAATGACTTTGTGATGTCGAATTGGAACGACGACGATGATGACCAGCGCGAAGTCGCCCGCTTGGAGCATGCGAGCCTGTTTTAGGCATCGGTGTCGAGACCTCTCACTACACCAGCATGAAAGACAATGCCGTGGCGGGTTTTCAAGTTAGCCGTTGGCGCTAGCCACGGGCATTTATCGACGAGCTAAATCCGCTCGGACGCGAGTGAATTCGATGATTCCGCAAAGTTGATTGCGAAGCGCCATCCGGATTTTTAATTCCGAAAAAGGCACGTGGCTAGCGCGAGCGGCTGACAATAATTCTCAAGCAAGTTATCACAAACCACTATGACTCTCCCGGAGGGAGAGTGAATGTTTGTCATGGCAAGTTGTGTAGACACCATTGGTTTTAGCAAGCCGACGTTCTACGCCTGTGAGTCTAGGCTGCGACTTTGGATTCTTGCTTACGCTGCGCTTGCTTGGCCAATCGCTTGGCGACTTTTTCGGGTGGATCGCGCCAGCGGCGATGGAGCCACCAGTATTGTTCGACGGCTTCGGATACGGCGCCTTCTAGTTGGCGGTTGTACCAATTGGTTAGTGTCGTTACCGATGCGCAGTGGCCATCGGGATCGTTTTGTGGGTCCGCGACTCCGGAACAATTCGATTCGAACTGCATCGGTTGCCCGTCGACTCGTCGTGTGTAGCCAGCGTACATTGGTGCACCCGATGCGAGTGAGAACAGTGCCAGCGCTTTGTGGCATGATGCAGGTACGCCCATGAATTCGACCCAGCATCCTTTGGGGCCGGCATGTTGATCGGCAAGTAAGGTCAGCATTCCGCCAGCAAGTAAGTGCTGATCGACTTCCGCCGCGCAGCCTTCTTTGTCGACCATCTTTTGGCCTTTGGCTCCACGAAAACGTTCGACCCAGGCGTGGAGGAATCGGTTGTCTAATTTTCTTGCGATCGTCGTGGCACCGCAGCCCATCAGCCCCATCGTGTAGCCGCCGATTTCAAAGTTACCGAAATGGCCAGCGACTAAGACTGCGGGTCGTTTTGACAAACACGCTTGCAGAATCGCGCGGTTGTTTCTGAATCGCACATGTTGACTCCAATTCGTTAGATGCAAACGACGCTGAGCCCATGCGATCTCGCACACCATCAGGATCAAGTGATGCCACATCACGAAACTTAAATGCTGTCGCTGCTGCGGCGTGGCATCAGGGAAAATCGCCGTCAGGTTTTTTTCGGTGACGCTGCGTCGAATTCCAAGTGGGCCTGAGGCAAGCCAAGCGATTCCACGACTCATCGAGTTGCCCATGTCATAGGGCAAGATTTGGACGAAACAAACCAGCGAACGCACGACGACGTACGCTGCAAATTCGGTCGCGACGGCACGAAAGGCGATGAGATGCGATTGCAGCGTTGGCTTGGTCACGTCGGTCACCAGCAGAATCCATTCGGGTTGGTTGGATCAATCGTAGCCATCACTCTCGGGACGTCGATTTTATTACTTGCGTAGTGGATCTTGTTAAAAATCCTGGCATGGGAACTTTCGCAAGATCCACTACGGGTGATGGCTATTTTCTGTAAACGCATTGTCGGCAATTCTATTGGCTGACGA
>JBAUHR010000480.1:0-3806 GCA_049680385.1 Rubripirellula sp.
GTTGGACAGAGCCTTCGGTCAGGACGCGGAAGTACCAGCCCGTCCGGCCTGTTTGCTGGACTTGCAACGCGAGGTCTTTGATACCCCATCGCTTCGCGAGCTTTCAACACGGTTGTCGTGGCTGAGAAATCTGCACGGTGGCATCGCCAATCGTCCATACGTCACCGATACAAACGTCGTGTTCAGTGAGTTCCCCAAGAGTGAAATTCTCGCCGAAGCTTCCCCATGACAAATCGGAAAGCCGCAACTGCTGTCGCCAATAGTCGTAATGCGATGCTGGATAAACGCAGACGGCTTTGTGTACTCCGCCATGATGGGCAAGATCGGCTTGTCCATCACCATCAAGGTTTGTCGCTCCAA
Source organism: Rubripirellula sp. (assembly GCA_049680385.1). Classification (GTDB taxonomy): domain Bacteria; phylum Planctomycetota; class Planctomycetia; order Pirellulales; family Pirellulaceae; genus Rubripirellula. The sequence continues at coordinate 361 of JBAUHR010000480.1, forward strand.
GCCAAAGTGGATCCGCGACGGGTTCTTTAATGAATCCTGATGTCCATGGCTTGGGGGCTGCAATCGCTCGCGGCAATCCAACTTGAATGGAGATGATTTCGGCTGTTTCGATCAATGAACGGCTCCATCAAAGGGCGTGAAAACGCAAGCGGCTTTTATGATGACAGAATGAATTATAGACGCGGGTTTGGTTGCGTTAGGAGTCCTGCCGCGCTAGCTGGCGCACCATGCTAACGCTTGTAATGGACCAAGCAGCGATCGCGAAATAGGCGAACGCCCGCGCGGGTGGATCAAGAAACCCCAATTCCATCGTCCTGTTTTGCTCGTGTGTACAGACCGAATACATGCCTAGCGGGAACGCAGTCGCATTGAGGCACGCAAGCGAGACGATGCTCGTTGCCATCACGATCGAAAAAGCAAGCCGGATCAAGCACAGCGATAGCGCGGTTCATGCGTTCCAGTGCATTTCGTTGGAGGCCGCCATTCAACTTGCCATTCAAGATACCAGTCAAGATGATTCGACCATGGGAATGATAGGGTTTGTCGAATCAAGCAATTGTTTGATCGTCACTCCGGCGAACGCGGCTTCGGTCGCGGCGTAGGAACGATCGAGTTCAGCATGCAGCGGACACAACGACGTGTGCGACTTCAGGCCGAGCGGACACGACTCGATGCGTCCCAATGGTCCGACGGCATTGATGACATCCAAAATCGTGATCGCACTGGTCGGCTTCGCCAGCTCATAGCCGCCCTTTGCGCCGCAACGCGAAAGAACCAGCTTGCCCACGACCAAGTCTTGCAACACGCGATTGAGGTATCGCCGTGGCACTTGCGTCACCTCTGCCAGTGCGTCTGCGGACGATGGTGTTTTGTCGCAGGCTTCGCGCTCGGCCAAGCAGGTAACGGCGCGTAATGCGTATTCGGCTGTCTTGGAAAGCATCTTTCGCCACGGGCTCCGACGGGAAAATCGAACAGCCCTAAACATATACCTTGACGTGCATGTTAAAAAGTATACGTTTAGGTGTAAGTAAGGATTTCATGGCCAGGGATGGACGCCCAGCCATGCCTGGCATGGCCAATCGCAAGCTGGAAGCCAAGCCACAAGTTCAAGTCTCCATAGAAATCGACTCCCATGAAAAAGCTCTGGCTCGCCTTTGCGGCAGTGATGATCGTTTCCTTCCTGATCCTCGGTTGGGTCGGGACGCGTATCTTTCAGGAGATGCCACCGATTCCCGACCAGTTTGTCACGACCGACGGCGTCACGCTGGTCGACAGTGGCGAGATCGGTGAAGGCCAAAACGTCTGGCAAGCGATGGGCGGCATGCAAGTCGGCAGCGTCTGGGGTCACGGCAGCTATGTCGCGCCTGACTGGACGGCCGATTGGCTGCATCGCGAAGCGGTTTTCATTTTGGACAAATGGGGAACGAACGAATTTGGCCAGCCGTTTGCTGAATTGAGCGCCGAACAACAGGGACAGCTCACTGGTCGACTCTCCGAACAGCTTCACACGAACAACTACGACGCTGCCACTGGTATCGTCACAATCTCGCCGATTCGCGCCGAAGCTTTCGTGGCCAACGTCGAGCATTACAAAACCGTCTTCATCGAAGGTAACGCCGACTACGCGATCCCAGCGGGTGCGATCTCCAGCGAAGAGCGTCTGCGCAAACTGTCGGCCTTCTACTTCTGGACGTCTTGGGCCGCCGTGACGACTCGTCCGGGTGACATCGCCAGCTATACGAACAACTGGCCGCACGAACCGCTGGTTGGCAACCGTCCCACAGGCGACAACATCGTTTGGACTGGCGTCAGCGTGATCGTGCTTTTGGCCGGCATTTCCGCGATGGCCTGGTGGTACGCTTCGCGAAAAGAAGAAGAGGAGGAGGGCCAACCGCACGCTTCCGATCCACTCGCGCTTTGGGAAGCCACGCCGTCACAGAAGGCAACGATCAAATACTTTTGGGTCGTCGCCGCATTGATCTTGGTTCAAATGACGCTTGGCATCGTCACGGCTCACTATGGGGTCGAGGGCGACGGGTTTTATGGATTCCCGCTCGCAGAATACTTGCCGTATACCGTCGCCCGAACTTGGCACGTGCAGATTGGGTTGTTCTGGATTGCAACGGCTTGGCTGGCTGCCGGACTATTCATTGGCCCGTTGGTCAGTCATCACGAACCGAAGTTCCAACGCGCAGGCGTCAACGTGCTTTTCGCGGCGTTGTTGTTGGTCGTCGTCGGGTCGCTGGGGGGTGAATGGTGCAGCGTGATGAATCATATGACCGACGGGCAATCGTTTTACTTCGGACATCAAGGCTATGAATACGTTGAACTCGGGCGGTTCTGGCAAATCCTACTGATGGTCGGATTGCTGTTGTGGTTGGCGCTGATGATTCGCGTATTGCTTCCGGCTCTGCGTAAGAACGGTGTGGGGAACCTGCCTGTCGCCGGTCCAAACGTAGCGGAACTCGTCAAGAGTATCGACCACGACGGGGAACAGCCGAAAGTCTTGACGACTTCCGCTACAGACAACGAAAAGCACAACCAACGGCATCTCGTCGCTTTGCTTGCCGTCGCCACTGCCGCGATCGCGTTGTTCTACGGAGCCGGTCTGACGTGGGGCCATCACTCGCACCTCACGATGGTCGAGTACTGGCGATGGTGGGTCGTTCACTTGTGGGTCGAAGGATTCTTTGAGGTCTTCGCGACCACTGTCATCGCCTTCGTGTTCATGCGTTTGAACCTCGTCAAACCCGGAGTCGCCGCCGCCGCAGCCCTTTTGGCCGCGACAATTTTCTTGTCCGGTGGCATCATTGGCACGCTGCACCACTTGTATTTCTCTGGCACGCCCACGGTTGTCCTCGCTTGGGGCAGCGTGTTCAGTGCCCTTGAAGTCGTACCGCTGACCTTGATCGGGTTTGACGCGATGGAAGACCTGCGGCGCAGTAAAGCAACGCCGTGGGTTCAGCGATACAAGTGGCCGATCTATTTCTTTGTCGCCGTCGCGTTCTGGAACATGGTCGGTGCAGGCTTGTTCGGATTCATGATCAACCCGCCGATCGCGCTGTATTACATGCAAGGGCTCAACACGACGCCATTGCACGGTCACGCCGCGTTGTTCGGGGTTTACGGGATGCTAGGCATGGGCTTGATGCTGATGTGCTTGCGAGTGTTGATTCCGACTCGTGAATGGAAAGACGGCCTGCTGCGAATCGGCTTTTGGGGAATGAACATCGGTTTGTTCGCCATGTGCGTTCTGAGCTTGCTGCCGGTTGGCTTGTTGCAGACCAAAGCATCGGTCGAAACGGGCTATTGGTACGCTCGCAGCAGCGAGTTCATGCAGACCGATTTGATGCAAACACTACGCTGGATGCGAGTCCCCGGCGACACCATTTTCTTCTTCGGAGCATTGGCACTGGTCCTGTTTGTTGCAGGACTCAAGACAGGAC
>JBAUHR010000481.1:0-7355 GCA_049680385.1 Rubripirellula sp.
GGGATGACCTGCTTGGCGGTGATGACCTTTTAGGTGGCGCCGACGGGGCGGACGCTGATCCGCTTGCCGGCCTGGGGGCGAAAGAACCGATCAAGAAGGCCGCCGACAGCAAGAAAGATCCTCACGAAGGACTTTGGACCGAAGACGTCTATCCATCGGCCGAGTCTTGCCGAGCCTGTCATCCGGGGCAATACGATCAGTGGCGATCGAGCAGCCATGCGTATTCAAACGTTTCCCCAATGTTCCAGCGTTTCGAACAAGCGATGATCGACTACACCCGTGGTACCGTGGGCTCGTTCTGTGTCCGCTGTCACTCGCCGGTCGGAACGCAATTGAAAATCTCTCGTGCCGCAAGCATCTTGGAAGCTCCGGCCGTTGTCCGCGAAGGCGTTACGTGCATTGCCTGTCACCGCATTCGCGAACACTACTGGCGCAGTGCCAACGGCGACCGCCGAATCGAACCCGGCGACATTCACGCGCCGGTCGGTGCCGGAGGTCATGGTCATGGACTGGCTGATGCGGTCGCCCACGCAGAAGACTTGAAGCTGAAAACGCACGCTGGGCAAACCGGCCCTGGCCAAGACATTCACGGATCCAGCTACTTTTTTGAACCGCTAACCAATAGTGACGTATGCGCGTCGTGCCACCAAGTCGCGGTCCATCCAGGTATCTCTTTAGAAGTGGTTCACTCGCAGTACCGCCACGGGCCAGCGGCCGCCAAAGGGATCTCTTGCCAGGACTGTCACATGGGTGCCGTGCCCGGCAAACCTGCCGGTTACGACTATGGACACGCGGCGATTCTTAGTGACAAACCTTATGGCGAGCCTCGCAAACTATCCAATCACAATATGTGGGGCCCCGGATACTCAATTGCTCACCCAGGTATTTTCCCCCACAACCCCAAGGCCAAAGCGTACTCGCCGCGCGAGTGGTTGCTGTTCGATTACGAAGCCGGGTGGGGAACCGACGAATTTGAAAACAACTACGCCGCCGGTCAAACGTTTCCGAAACCTTGGGACACTGTCGACGATCGCCGTGATGGCCGCAAAGTCATCGACGACAACCTTGCGAAAGTCCAAGAAAAACGCGGCGCCGCCGTGATGACGATGGAAGCCGGATTGAAAGTCCAAGGGCCTCGCTTTCATGACAATCCGCGTGCCGGTCGTCCCATGACGGTCAGCTACCGAGTCAGCAACGTCAGCGAGGGGCACAACATGCCAACAGGATCGCTAGGGGCCCAGCCGCAACTATGGCTCAACGCCGTCCTGATCGATCCCGACGGAAAACGCGTCTGGGAAACCGGATATCTCGACCGCAATGCTGACCTCGCCGACATGCACTCGGTCGAAGTCGCAAAGCGCCGAATTCCACGCGACAAGGACCTGTTCAACCTGCAGACCAAGTTCTTGATCAATAACGTGCGAGGTACCGATCGCGAAGCCGCGTTGCCCGTCAACTTTAGCCTCGACCAGCTCGCATTTCTGCGTCCCGGTGCAGTGCCCGTCAGCGTGCTAAACCATCCACCGCTCATCCGAATGGAAGCCCACTCGATCGAGCCACTTGGCCACCGCGATCCAAAATTCCATATCCCCGCTTCGGCAATGCAAAAACGGGGGACTTACCGGTTGAGCGTTCGAATGCGAAATCGCACCGAACCGATGTACTTTATGCGACAGATTGGCGCAACGTCCGACATGATTCGTCGCATGAATCAAAACATGATTGATCTTTGCAGCAGCAGTCACACGTTTATTGTCAAGTGAACACGCCAACCGTGAATAATAAACCCATCATCAACGAATTCGCCGACCAATCTGATTGTCGCCGACGTTCCGTTTCGCGTTTGGCGACGTCTCGTTTAGGCCGTCCTTGGTCGATTGCATCGCTCGTGTTTGCGATGGCTTTCGGTGGCGCAAGCGGCACGCCCGGTGTCCGTGGTGAAGAATCGACGAAGCCGCGCCCGATCCGGATGCCGTCGGTTTCAGTTGAACCCGACCGCACGGTCGTGGCAACGGAGACGCCTGCGAAGCTAACGGAGACTCCTGCGAAACCGTTTCGCATGCCAGCGACTGATCCAGCAGCACCCAAACGTGAATTGCAGTTCGATTCTGATGGAGTTCCGTTGTTGGTGTTTCCAGAATCGGTAACTCCGCCAAATGCAACCGCGCAAGCGGAACCTGCGGAAACGGCCTACGACTTGTTAGGGTTTGAAGCAAAGGTAAAGGCGAATCTTACGTCCGACATATCCTCTTCGATCAGCGACGGTGCTTCGTCAGGCTTAGATGCTCCGGTGCAAATGGGGGCAACCGACTGCTTGCCAATTACGGCGTGCGTTGAATCACCGTTCTACAACGACTTCTCGCCAACGCCCATTATGCAGTCGGCGATGGTTCACGATGCCGACCGCGAACAGTGGGTCTATGACGCCAAGCACGACGTGCCCACTCAACATCCTTGGGTCGAATGGGGGCGAATTTTCTATGGCGATGGAATCACGCCACGCGGTCGTAATTGGTTTGGTGAAACCAATTTAGCGAGACCCAAATTTTACATGTATGGTGACTTCCGGACGGGCGTCGGGGCCGGCCGAAATGCGGCGGGCCGAACCGACAATTGGGCGAACCGACTGAACTTGGACATGGACTTGCAGATCACCGAGTCGAGCCGTTTTCATTCGTTCGTTGGCCCTATCGACAACAACGGTGCGTTCACTCGATTTGAACGAGTGGCGGGCGACTATCGATTTCGTGACGAGATCGACTTTACGCCAGTCACCGCCTTCTTCGAAGGTGACGTCGGCACCATGATCGGCGGTGCGACAGGACAAACGTCGCCTTTCGAGTTGCCCGTCACCCTGGGATTGGTACCGCTGTTATTCCAAAACGGAATTTGGATGGAAGACGCGGTCACGGGTGCTGCCTTTGCGTTGCCTTCCCGCAACAACCGATTTTTAAAGTGGTCCAACTACGACGCGACCTTCTTTGCCGTCTTTGACCAACTCACCAGCGCCGCCTTTGCGGGCGACGAACACGCCGCACAAGCTTTCGGTACCGCATGGTTCATCGAAGCATACGGTGGTTATATCGAAACAGGTTACGCGTACGTTCGTGACCGCAATAACGACGCGCTTAGCTACCACAACATGACCGCTAGTTTTACGAAGCGATATTTTGATCGCATCAGCAACAGTGTTCGCATCATCGTCAATGCGGGGCAAGACTTGCCCGAGCAAGATCGAACGGCCGATGGTGGTCTGTTTCTATTCGAAAACAGTTGGATCACATCAGCACCGTTAACGGTCGTTCCGTATGCGAACTTTTTCGTCGGTTGGGACCGGCCTCAGTCCGTTGCCCGTGCTGGTGGATCGGGTGGAATCTTGCGAAATACCGGAATCAACTTTGACACCGATGGGTTAAACGGGTTCGCAACGCTGGACCCGACGGCCAGCGATACCGCGGGCGCCAGCTTGGGTATCGATTTGATTGGTGACGATCTGGACCGCCAATTGCTGCTGGAAGTTAGTTATCTGACTCCGCACGGTGACAAGAACGCCGCAGTTCCGGACGACCAGTTTGCGACCGGAACGCGGTATCAGTTTCCGATTTCGAATTGGAGTTTGCTGCGATTTGACATGATGTACGGTTGGCGTCGCGGTTTGGAAGACGTCTACGGAACGCGGATGGAGTATCGTTGGAAGTTCTAGTTCCGTAATCCACGCTGATTTTGATTTAGCCGAAATGACCAATTCCGATACTCCTGGCCCCAAGAAAACCGCGTCTGCCAACCTTAGTCGCGCTCGTCTTCGCCGTGATGTTCAGCGACCGGCCGAACCCGGTTGGCGCCAGGACTGGCACGATATCATCTTCGAAGCCGATTCGCATGCGGGGCGTTGGTTTGACATTGCCGTGCTGGTTGCGATTCTCGCAAGCATCGTGCTGGTGGCGCTCGAAACGGTTCCCGAATATATCGCGTGGAAGCCGCGGTTTGAGTTCTTTGAACAGATCTTGGCCGCTCTATTCACGGCTGAATACATCATGCGATTGATGACGGTGCGGCGACCGCTGAAGTACGCATTCAGTTTTTGGGGCATCATCGATTTGCTTAGCTTCCTGCCAAGCTACATCATTCCTTTGTTAGGTTCGTCTTCGGCGGCGTCGTTTGTGACGCTGCGGGCAATTCGATTGCTACGCGTATTCCGCGTGCTGAAGCTTTGGCGAATGATGGACGACGCGGACGAGTTGGCTACGGCGGTTTGGCGTGCCCGAAACAAAATCGTCGTTTTCTTGTCCGTCGTTCTAGTCGCGGTGACGCTTAGCGGCACGTTGATGTACCACATTGAGCATGTTGAAGGAGCCGACGGATTTTCGTCGATTCCCCAAGCGATGTACTGGGCAATCGTGACGATGACGACCGTGGGGTACGGCGACATCGTCCCTCATACGACACTCGGAAAGTTCATTTCGGCCGCTTTGATTCTGCTGGGATACAGTCTGATCATTGTGCCATCGACGTTTGTCAGTGCCGAGATCATTCAACAGACTCAGTCGCCGGACGAACCGCCTTGCCCGCACTGCGAAGCATCAGGGCAACGCTCTGACGCAGCGTATTGTTACCGGTGCGGGGGGAGGCTGCACGTTTAGGGAACGATTCATTCCTGGCTGGCAGCCTATGCTACTTGAGTTTCTCGCAAGTGCTTACAGCGGAAAGTCGTCTTCGGATGCGGCATCGGCGTAAAGAGGCATGTGCCGGTAATAGACTTCCAAGATCATCGTCGCGAACGACGTCTGCATCAAACGGCCGCCCTCGGTCATGCCGTGAACCGAGCTCTTGATGAACCAACTACCCTTTGCGCCTGCCTTTTGCGACTGCTCCGTCACCAGCCAATCACGCAGTTCGGTGTTGTAGTTGTCCCACTCGATGCCACCAAATTGCCGCAGCACTTGTGCTGCGTAGTAGTTGTAGTACAGATCGTTTTTCTTAACGCCGGTTTTGGACAGCAGTTTGACACCTTCGACGATACCTGGGTGAGTCTTGTCCCATCCGGTGTACATTCGGCACAGCAGACCGATGGCGGTGGTGCCGGCGCGATACTTCGTTTCCGGTTTGTCGTATCCGTAAATCGATCCGTTATTGGATTGAACGCGATTTAGGAATACGACCGATTGCTGAATCGTCATGGGCGGGACCGACAAGTGCCCCATGTAACCGCTCTTGAGCGCCATGATTTGCCAGCCTGCGACCGAGGTGTCGCCACCACGCGGATCCTGGACTTTGTATCGCCAGCCTCCGTCGCGACACTGCGCCGCGACGATGAAATTGACTGCCCCTTGGGCGGGTGCGAACAGGATCGGGTCTTCAGTCATGGCATACGCTTCGCAAAGCGCAATCGCAGCCAGGCCGTGCGAATACATGTCCCCGCCCGACCGCAGATCCAGCACGGCTAAACCGTTGGCCTTACCTGCTTTGCCCGATTGAATCAGGAACTGCAGGCCACGACCGACAACGTTTTTGAAGTCTCCTTGCAGATGAGTTTGTCCGGCACCCAAGAAAGGCAGCAGTGCCATCGCTGTCGCCGCTGATACCGCTTTAGCGCGGTTTTCGTCGCCTGGATCACCGCAAGCACCATTGCAAACATAGTTGTGCGCGAACGTCCAACCACCGTTGGGCATTTGGTGACGCGAGAACCATTTCAGGGCCTCGGTCACGGCGGCTTCGCTGGATTCGTTGCCGCCGTAATCACGCAGCAATTTTTTCTTCATGTCCTCGGACCGACTGCTCAGCGGCTGGCTTGTCATGGTGGCAAGCGATTGCAGACTCATCGTTGGCGGCGCCATCTCGGCCGCTAGGTCGCCCATGTCCATGACGACCGCTGACATTTCAACAGGCGCGACATCGACGGTTTCGGTCAATTCCATCGGCTCGGTCAGTTCCGCGATCGGATCGGCAGGCTCCTCCATTTCCGCAACGTCGCCTGGGTCGATTTCGTCGATCGTGAACTCTTCAATTTCGGGGCCTTCTTCCGAACTGCTGTTGGCCGTCAAAACGTTGACGATTTTGATTGGGTCGGTAAACGTAATCAGCCCCAGTGCCAACAGGATCAGTACATGCAGCAACATGCTGACCAGCCAAGCCGGAGCGTCGCGCAAGAATCCGAATCGTCGACCAGGAATCACGACTTCCTCGTCCACCGTTTCTTCGTATTCGCTTGCGGGAATCGGAATACTGGCGGACGGGTTCGACGCCGGGTCTGGATGAGATTCTGTTGCCATGGAAAAAAAGGGCTCGCGGCAATCGTTGGTTGAAAGAAAAGGCGGCGCGACGAGTCGAGCAATCTCTATTCTAACCGGGAATGGATCATTTCGCGTTGTTCGGATTTGACAGATCCGCGCGAAAACCTCTGAACCTGCCGTTCGACGTCCTATCAACGCAACAAACTGACCAGAATACCCCGGCGACCCACTAGAAATGCCGGACTATTCGCGCAAATCGTAACGCGTCTGCTGGACATTCATGATCGTTGCGAACCAGTTGTAAAGCTTGGGACGTACCCATTCGGTCGTCCGCACACGTCTGGACCCATCGCTCGGACCTGCCCACCCCCCAACGAGAGCGAGGTCAATTTCGACCGGCTCAAAGCGTTTGCCCGTCGGATCGGTAATGCGAAGTTGCAAACAGGTTGGCGTGTTTTTGCCAGCGAAGGGGCCATCCTTTCCAAGCTGGTCGGCTTCCGTGTCACCGGGGTTGGCACACATTTCCAGGACCGGTGATGCCGTTTCCGTGGTCCAGTCGTAGTGTCGTTCGTCCAAAAGGGCACGCCGCAGATGCCCGAGTCCAGGAGTCGAAGTCAGATCGACCGGCTCGAAGTCGCTAACGCCACGCGGCCGAATCTCGATTCGCTCGCCTAGCTGAAGCGCCATGATCGTTTCGGGCCCCCAAAAACGAGTCGTTTCGCCCAACTGGGTTTTCCGAGCTTTGATGCTGGCCCAAGCGCCAACGATCGCAAAAACAGCAACCAGCACTCCGATTCCGATCCCACGACCAGTCACTTTGGCTCGCGGGTCATTCCGTTTGGTCGCGTCGATCGGGACAGATGCGATTTCGGCGGTATCGATCGATGGGTCGGTCATGGATTAAGTTGTCGGTGAAGAGCGATTGTTTGGGTATCGCCGCAGTGTGATTTTTAACTACCAGGAATTGGGATACACGCATGGTAACGCCGTCGCAAGGGCCCGCAGCAGAATGCGTCAATGTTCCGCTGGCCGACCGAAGCTATCAGATCGAGATCACTAGTGATGCCGTTGGCGGTTTTGCCGACTCAGTCATCGAGTCGCTCGGTGACGTGACTCACGTTTTGG
>JBAUHR010000482.1:0-6501 GCA_049680385.1 Rubripirellula sp.
GTCTAGCGGAGCGACCGCGGCACCCAGCTGAGCGTTCGGTCGACCGAGAGCGTTTCGCCGCCCCGAGAATTCAGGCTGAGTCGCTCGAAGCACTGTGTTTTGCGATGCCAAAGCAGTTTTTCGCATCGTTCATAACCCGAACGAGACGTGTTTTGTTCGCGTTTCTCACCGGGCGGAACCTTGGGGGTTCGTCTCGGGAGAGCGATGCAGACGGGTGTTTACCCGAAACCGCCGAGGGACTGAGAGGTCTGAGAGAACGGCCCAAAACACTCGAAAACGGGGGCGGTCCATTACCCGGCCTGGCGACGGCGGGCGAGAGAATCGCGGTTCTGAGAAACTGGCCGGCGGGCGGAAACGCCGCGAAACGCTGGGCAAAAAACGAAAAAAGCCGCCGTGGGAGCCACGACGGCTTTTCGTTTACTGGAGGGTCGGAAATTGTTCCAACCAAACAGAGAAGTTGCGGGAGCCGGATTCGAACCGACGACCTCGAGGTTATGAGCCTCGCGAGCTACCGGGCTGCTCCATCCCGCGGTATTTTTATGCCGGTGACTTGCGTCAGCAACATGCTCTCTTTATCGGAAATTAATGGCGGGATGTCAACGGGATGCGGGACTGTTTCCGAAATGACGGCTGGGGGAAGCGGAAATGGCTTCGTGGGGTCTGTATTTTCGCTTCGAGGCGTGATTACGGGAGAAACGGGCGTTTTGAATTCGACTTGAAGGCGTTTATCCGGCTACAATTGGGGCTGCATTTATCGAATGCTTGTGGAAATTATCGCTACAAGCCGTAATCTTACTGTTGTCTTTTCATCTAATCTTATTTCTGATCGTTCGTTTTGGCATCCTTACGTGCCTCGCGCTCAGTGAAGTCGTAAACTTGTTCTTCGTGATCCGAGTTTGCGAGATTCATGAGTTTGCAAACTGATTGATACTCGATCCTCGATTGATGCGTCTTGCACGTTTCGATTCGTGCTTGTTTCAGCCATTGAAGGCCAACGGTTTTTTATGTCCCAATCCGATTACCAAAGCGACTCGTTGGTGCCAGGATTTGGCGATGCGCCGCCGCCAGTCCGTGACGGGCTGGGGCGTGACGCGGATGCCGGAATTCCACCGGCGAGTGTTCCTCCTCCAGTGAGTGCGAGTGTGCCGGGTTCAGGGAGCGTCCCGCCAGGGACTGTCGGGGCGACGGGAGCGAGGCGCGTCGTGCCTCCGCCTCCACCGCCTCGATCGACCTTGCCGCCGGTTCGGCGAGGGCCTGAGATTTCGCCGACGGTTAGCGGAGTTGGTTCGGCGACGGCGCCGCGATGGCGGGGTGAACTGCAAGAGATTAATCGCAAGGCGGAAGCAAAAGAGCTGGCGCGTCGCGCGCGGTTGCTGGCTGCCGAAACGGGGCGTGAAATTCCGCCCGAGACGATTACAGAAGTCGAAGATGATGACGAAGAGCCGATCGTCACGAAGGCCGCGCCGCCGTGGTTGCTGAGCACGGTAATTCATTTGGTGCTACTGTTGATCTTGGCTTTGATCACTTCGCCGGCCGGATCTGGGATAGGTCGTGTGTTGTTGGTGATGGGATTGAGTGAGCAGCAATCCGATTCGACATTGACGGAGTTCACAATCGAATCGCCCGCAGAAGTCGGCGAGGACTTGGAGCAGACTCAAGAGATTCCGATCGAGATTGACACGCCACAGATTTTTGAAATGGCGCAGCCGATTGCGGAAGAAATCGTGGCGCCGACGGAGATGGGAATTGGTCCATCATCGATTGACATCACGATGCCGATGTTCAACGGACGATCGGGGGCGATGAAGAACGCACTGCTATCGATCTATGGTGGTACACCCGAAACAGTCAATGCGGTTGTCGATGGATTGGCTTGGCTGAAACGCAATCAAACGAAGGATGGCAGTTGGAGCATGCGGGGGCCGTATGGCGACGGCGGAATGACAGAAAATCGCACGGCTGCCACTGCGATGGCATTGCTGGCATTTCTTGGGGACGGGAACACGCACAAGAGCGGCGATTACAAGGACGAAGTGCTGAAAGGCGTGAAGTACTTGATTCGCAAACAGTCGCGTGACGGGTTTATGGCGAGCGAAGCACGTGGTCACGAGAAGATGTACGCACAAGCCCAGGCGACGATCGTGCTGTGCGAGTTGTATGGCATGACGGGAGATTCGTGGTTGCGTCCGCACGCACAGTTGGCGGTGGAATTTGCTGAGTATGCTCAGTCGACCGAGGGTGGTTGGCGATACGAGCCGCGTTTCGACGCAGACACATCCGTGACGGGCTGGTTCGTGATGGCGCTGAAGAGTGCGCAGGCCACGGATTTGGAAGTCAACGATTCGAAGCTGCGGATGGTGTCGGGCTATTTGGACACGGTCAGCAGTTATGGCGGTGCGGCGTATGCGTACCAGCAACGTGGTAGCCCAAGTCCTGCGATGACGGCCGAAGGACTTTTGTGTCGTCAGTATCTAGGTTGGGAGCGCGAGCATCCGCCGATGCAGCGAGGGATCGAGGCGTTGTTGTTGGATTCGCCATTCGATCTACGCGATGCGGACGTGTACTACTGGTATTACGCGACGCAAGCGTTGCATCATTTTGGCGGCCGGCATTGGCGTGAGTGGAATAAGGTGATGCGTGTGGAGTTGCCCAAGGCGCAAGTGAAGGACGGTCGGGAGCGCGGAAGTTGGGCGCCGCAGCGCGATCAGTGGGGACGCAACTCGGGTCGTTTGTACACAACGTGTTTGTCGATCTATTGCATGGAAGTCTATTACCGACACATGCCGCTTTATAAAGACAGTGTTTCGCCGAATAAGGATCGCGACGACAACGATGACGACTCCGAAGTGAGCGTGCCGGTGGAAGCGTTGGATCCGGCTGCGAAACCGATGGGTATGCCGATGGGGGATGCGAAAGGTTTGGGAAAAGAGATCCAGTTTTAAGGGTTTGGTTTCGCGAATTGTTAATTGAAAACAGGGCGCGCCCGAAAGTTCGGAGTTGCGGAACAGGCGGATTGATGAGTACAGAACGGATTTGGCATTCTGGATAAGTGCCCGTGGCTAGCGCCAGCGGCTGACGAGGATGGATCGGCTGACGAGGATGGATCAATTGCCTAACCCTTACCAACCACCCGCGCTGATTGACGAGACGCCATCTTGGTGGGGACGGATACGGACGCTTTTTCGCGTTGGGCCGAAGGTCGTTTCGTTGGTTCAAACCGCCAGCTTCTCCAAGGGGGATGCGATTATTTACGACGGGATCTCATTTTTTGTGGATCCTGGTGACCGGAAGATTCTCTTTGCTGCGTCACCATCGAGCGATCATTCCGACCAGCGCATGGATCTGATCACGGCGGAAGTGATGCGGGTTTTGCCAGGGTTCTTGGGCGAGTATCCGAGCCTACAGCGTCGACTGCGGGGACGTAAGCTGATGGTGCGAATGATTGAATCGTACCAGTCAAGACAGGTCGATTACGTTCGCCAATCGCCTGTGGCAGCGGTGATCGAGGGCGACGACCTGATCGGTGATTGACGAGTTGTAGCGGTTCTGGGTCACCAGATCGACTTATCGCGAAACCGGCGTCTGTGTCTGGGGTTAGAAGTGGTTAGAATAGCATCGCGTAGCCGTTTTTAGATGGCACTATTAACTTCCTGAAATCCCCACTTGATCGTTTGGCAGTCAGCGAATCGACCGCGATGCGTTACCAGCAGTCCGACCCGGATGTGCGACTGATGCTGCGCGTAAAAGACGACGACGTAAACGCCTTCACGGACTTGATGCGAAAGTATCAACCGCGATTGGTGCGTTTAATGCACACGATCGGGCCACGCCATGATATGGCCGAAGACTTGATGCAGGAAACGTTTATGCGGGTCTATCGGGCGCGTAAGACGTATGTGCCGGGAGCAAAATTTTCGACTTGGCTGTTTACCATCGCTGGCAATGTGGCTCGCAACGCAAGTCGGTCTGTCGGTCGTCGCCACGAGGTCAACGAAGTGGACGCACCAAAGGCACCGGATGCTCCCAGTGGTGCGCAGATGATGTCGGCGGCCGCTGTCGACGCAAGCGGATTGATGCCGGAGCGGTTGGTCGAAGGTGTTGAGCGGGCCGAAATGGTCCGGGCGGCGGTAGAGAAATTGGGTGAACGACAGCGAATGGCGTTGATGCTTTCGCGCTTCGAAAACATGAGTTATGTCGAGATCGCCGAGGCGATGGGGCTGACGACGAAGGCGGTGAAGTCGCTGTTGAGTCGAGCACGCGTGAATTTGAGAGAGGTGTTGGAGCCTTATGTCGACGCAGGTTTGTTGGCCAAAGAGGAGGATCAATGAGCGCTGATACGATGATTGATGAAATCTCGCCAATCGATCCTGATGACGAGTTGCTGGTCGCTTACTTGGACGGCGAACTGGAACCGAAGCAGCGGGACGAGTTGGAAGAGCGTTTGATGGAAGAGGCTTCCTTGCGAGCGAAACTTCAGAGCTTGCAAACTGGCTGGGAGATGCTTGATGCACTGCCGTCGCCAACGATCAACGAGCGATTGGTTGAATCGACGTTGGAGTTGGTCGTTTCGGACATTTTGAAGATCGTGCCGGAAGCGGCGCTGGAAAAGAAACAGAGTTTCACGACGCGTTTCCGAATGCCGTTGATCGTCGGCGGAGTCGCGTTGGCAACGACGCTGGCTGGTTGGGCGGGCGGATACCAATACCGCAAGTCGATCGAGCGTGATCAGGTGGCCAATTTAGCGTTGGCCGAGAACTTGGACGCGTATATGTGGGGCAGCGATCAGACGTTGATGCGAAAGCTGCAAGCTGATCCGGCTTGGTTAAACATGGTCGCAACGGCTCGTGAGATGGGCGAACTGAAAAGCGACGCTTCGACGACGATTCGCGATACGCCGGTCAATCAGCGATTCGGATTGATCGAAAGCTTAGAAGACGAACCTCGCGCGACTTTGGAGAGTCGCTGGGACGAACTGAGTCAGTTGGATCCGCCGAATTTGCAGAAGGTGCGACAAGTCGCCGACGCGGTTGCCGCGCAGCCGGACGCGGAACTGTTGCTGAAAACGATGTCGCAGTATGCCGCGTGGCGAGCCAATTTGCCGGGCGAAATGCGTGATGCCATCGAACAAAATGAAGGTGCGAAACAACAAAGCGCGATCGCGGCGGCCATTACGTTTACGCTCGATACGGTGTCGCGTCGTTCGGGCAGTATCTTGTCGGACGACACCGTGATCCGAATTGATCACGCCTTGAACACGTTTTTGGATGAGCGAATGGAAGCGGATCCGGAATTGAAAGCGTCGATCGAGCGAAACCAAGAGGTGTTTGGTGAAGGGGCTCGTGTGTTCATGATCGGCCGCATGGTCTCCAACGACAGTAGTAGTCACGGCCGACCGCGTCCAGGATCCACATCGGTGCCTAAAGTGACGTTGCATGAACTGGATTCGATCATCGCTATCTTGAGCGACGAGGCGATGGAGGATTTGTACTTGCTGACCAACTGGTCGCCTTATGCCGGCCACGATCCGCGATTGCTGGAAAGCACGTTGAGGACTTGGGCTGAGGAAGCCGTTCGCCGAAAAATGGATTCGCTGCGTCCCGAACGCAAGTCGCTCAGCGAGCGATACATGGAACTAAGCGAGTCGGAACGCGACAGGATGGACTTGCTGCCGCCCGAAGAAATGAAACGCCGGCTGACCAGTGGTGGCCGAGGGCAACCGCCGTTTGGACGTTAGGTGGTCAGTGACCGAATCAGTCAATTGCCAGTCGACAGTCAATTGCCAGTCGAGGCGACTGTTGCTTTTAGGGTGAAGGTTAACGAGTTGTCTTCGTCACAAAATATCGCGTGGCGCCCATTCAAATCGACTTGGCATTCCGGTTGGACATTGACGACTTCGTAGCCAGGGACTC
The DNA here is from genome assembly GCA_049680385.1 of Rubripirellula sp. Classification (GTDB taxonomy): domain Bacteria; phylum Planctomycetota; class Planctomycetia; order Pirellulales; family Pirellulaceae; genus Rubripirellula. The sequence goes on from JBAUHR010000482.1 coordinate 5,910, forward strand.
GGATGCCCACCGCGATCACTTCGGTGGGAACGGCATTGAATCGTACGGTCGACGCAAACTTTTCGGGAATCGATTGTCGTCCCGATGTCCACGCCGTGCTGCGAGAAAGATAGCAATAGGCACCTGGCGGGACGGGCTTGCGGTCTTCAGTGATAAATCGCAGCACGACGCGGTGGCCCTTTTTGGCTGGCACATCACCGAAGTCAGCGAACGTGCCTGCCGCCGGCGTTTCGACTAGCGTTGTCGGCAATGTCGCATCGGCGTCTTGATCGACCAACGAGTAGATCGAATACTCGGTGCTGGGTGCGAGGTGATTCCAGCGAAATTGTCCGTTGGCATCGGTCGTCACACGCATAGGAGTAACGACGCTGCCAGCCGATCGGTCCGACTGCACCAGTTCTAAATCCACGCCAGTCGCTGGTTTGCCATCAACAACGAGGCGTCCGCCAAGGCTGCTGCCGCGGGGAAGTTGCATGTCGCGTAGCGGCTTTCCTGGCATCGCCGAATTGGCGGTGACCGACGCGAAGCCGCCAGCACCCAATTCCAACGCTATGCGGCGAATTGGCGTGACAATGCGAAGTGCAAATTTGCC
>JBAUHR010000483.1:0-27339 GCA_049680385.1 Rubripirellula sp.
CCACCATCGCTCGAGCAGTCGTTGGAATCGTTAGATTTCGAATAATGATCCTGATCGGCCTAGTCATCGGATCGACAAAAGTTGATCCGGGCGCGCAAGAAAACGCCCGGCTTAGTTTCAACCATCTTTCTTGAAGTTGTGCAGGTTTCGATCGCTGTTTCGCTCCTCTTGGAAGCGGGGATTTGTCGTCCGTGATACACGGCGAAACGGGAGCTCCGAAGCCGGACCTTCCCGCACTCAGTTGATTTCATTGACATATCCCAAGGTTGCGATATATTGAGAGGGGTCAAATGGAGATTCAATGCCTCAGAAAACAGCATCTAGCAAGAAACGCAGTTCGGGCGCGTCATCGCGTTTAAACGAAAACTCGAAACCTCGCGGCCACGTTCAAGACTTTGCCGCCGCGGCAGAGTGCTTGAAGACACTCGCTCATCCGGTCCGACTTCGAATTGTCCAAATGCTTTTGCACGGACGGTTCACGGTCGGCGAGTTGGCGGCGGATTGTGAGATCGCAGACAACGTTGGTTCGGAACACTTGCGATTGCTTCAGCGGTGTGGATTCTTGATCAGCGAACGGGAAGGACGCCGTGTCTACTACCAGATTGCAGAACCTCATCTCGAAAAGTTGATGGCCTGCATTGAAGGTCGGTTTCTCGTGAATTCGGAAAAGTAGCCTCGGCCACAGTTTCTCGGATCAACAAGCGCGTCATGGATGGCGGATTCAGTTCGACTTCAGGCGTGTCGTAAAGATGACTCTGGTGTCTTAAAATTCCCTTATCTACTTCTCTTCTCGAGACCACAATGTTGACTACTTTGACCGAGCAAGAAATGATCGCAAAAGCTGAGCGATCGATTCAGCGACTTCAGATTGCTGATGCCCAAGTGACCGAACTTGTGGACGGTGTCGTGACGGTTGCATGTCGCAAAATCGATCGAAACGACAAGCAACTGATCCTCGTCGCACTACGCGTCTTGCCGGGAATCAAGTCGGTCGTTTTTGCGACCGCGTAACGTTTTCCCGCATCGACATTGCCGGACAATGCGATCGCGTTCGGCCTTGCCGCGCGTTACTGGATTCGCAATTGTGCGGGTCGGCCAGACGCGTGCTTCACGATCGTCTTGTCTTTGGTTACTGAACCATTGCAAAACACGAACGACCAACGAAGCATCCGGATCACCATGATTCGGCCGACTCGTTGGCGAGTGAATTGTTGATGGACACGCATTGACGAACGATTCCAGGGTTGGATCACGACGAGCATTCGCTCAAAGCCCTTCGATCGGACGTCATCGGCCGCAAACGAAAGAACTCGCTTATAGATCCCCAGACCGCGTGTCGCCGGATCAACGTACGCACAGTAGAGCCATGACTGTTGTGTGGATAATTTGATTTCAAATCCAAGATTCGATTCTAAAAAATCGTTCGTTCCAACCCAGACACCGCCAAGCGTTGCATTTGGATTTGCTGCCGAAGCAATGGCATATCCAAAGTCATCATCAGTCGATTCAACGGGAACGGAATTCCAGGTGAACTTGCGTAACTGATCACGACCGTCCTGGGTTTGCACGACCGTCGCGACAAAGTCGTCTGATTTATTAACGTTCCACTGGGACGCCAGCTTCCCAAGGTCGATCTCCAACACGTCACCCACCGAAAAACGAAAGATCCACGCGGGCACCCAGCGGTTGAATCGAGTTTCGACCAAATGCAGGATTCCCTGTTGCTTGATCTTCGTTAGCATCTGTGTCATGAACGTTGGCAACGGACAAGCCGTCAGGATAGCGGAAGACTTCAAAGCGGGATTGAACGCGACATCAATCGATCACGTTACCGATTCCGATTGATTGATTGATCGTCAATGAACTTTCCCACTCTCAACGTACCCCACAACAAACAAAGCAACTAGTTCCAACCTAGCGTCACAGTTTGGGCAAAGCTCCCCGATTGCTGGCAGCTTCGGTGTCTGCAGAAGTCGTCCGATGGAACCGAAGTTCGCCCCCAACCGGTACAAGCTGGAATCGTTCGCGATCGCCAGCCGCTGGCGGACTTTCGTCATGGATCGACAGTTCGCGTGGTGAACGCGAAAGCAACGCCAGGTTTACGCTGCGAACGGATACTCCCTAACGGCCCAATGAAATCATTCGTGTTGACCGATGCCCGATTTTAGCTCGCTCATTCTGCGAGGGCCGCCTTCGCTCACCTCGATCAGAAACTTCACCAGGTCTGCAAAACTCTTGCGATCCGTCAACTGATTGACCAGGCCAGGCGGCATCGCTGAAACCGACGCGTTCTTGACCATCTCGATATCGTCCTGCAGCACGGTGATTTCCTTGCCGCCGGCCGGCTCACGAATCACGTATTCATCATCCGTCTCACGTACTGGAAAACCGGTCAGGACAACGCCGTCGAACGTAAGAATGGCAACCTGTTGAAATTCCTGGTGGATCACCTTCGAAGGATTCAGCACCGAGTCGACCAGGAACTCAGCCGTTACTTCATCGCGGCGCTTCGTTAGATCAGGACCGAGACGCGACGGCGCCCCGGGCGTCGATCCAGCGGCCAACGCCGGATCATGGCACTTTGAACACGACAACGATTGACTATAGAACAACGCCGCGCCGCGATCCGCGTCACCCGTAGCGACCGCTTCGGCGGCAAGATCCTTGGTTGCTATCTCGGCAAGCACTTCCGAAAAGGATGCAGGCGGCTTTGCGCCGGCTGGAATCGCATGAATCCCCAGCTCGTGAATCGACCAATACTTGTTGCCAGACGCACCGGTTTGCGTAATGCGAATGTGCCGCGCCGCGTCAGGGCTGTCGACTTCGATCATCGAGACGGGCTTGTCACCGTACCCGAGAGCCACCGGTTCGCCCCAATCCACGCCATCGACCGACGTGTGAACCTCGTACCCGCGTGGATAATCGTTCTTTGATTTACGAGCGTCCAGTTTGATGGACATCACCTTCATTGGTTCGGGCAACTCGATCGAAACCCATTGGCCAGCCGTTTGGAACTTGCCCGTGTCCCAACGCGTGCCCGCATCGCCGTCGATCATCGCAAAAGTTCGGTCACCGTTTCCGCTGGCGGTGATCTTCCATTCCGATCGGTTGCCAAGTTCCGCGGGATCATAGAACTGCAACGTTTCTAGCGTCCATGGTCCGACGTGCGACTGTGAATCGGCTCGCACGTTGGCAACATCCGCCGGTTCAATGATGCTGGCTTCGTTGTCCCAGCTATTACGGATGTAGTTTCCGACGTTCGCGATCCAAACGTCATCGTTTGCACCCATCGGCAGCATCAGCCCATCAGCGTAGGTCGTATCGTCGACCGGGCCGATCAATCCGTGCAGAAGGATGCGCACCAACCGTTGCTTATGCCCCTGAACTCGAGGTGACCCGGCAAGCGGCGGCGCAAGCAACATTTTCGGATCATGTGACGACGGTTGCCCTTTACCATCGGCACCGTGACAGGTAACGCACAGAGTCGAAAAAATCGCTTTGCCCTGAACCACAGAGTCGGCAAGCACCTTGTTGCGTGCTGCCAGTTCAGCGTGCTTACGCTCTTCGGCCTCAATCGCCGCCAAACCGGCTCGCACTTGTTTCTGGATCGAAACGATCCACTGGTTGCTAGAATTAGACGCCACGATTTCCGACGTGACCTTATCCGCCTGTGGATGCCTGCCTCGGATGGCAGTCAGCAACGTTTGGATCGCAACATCGGGCGACTCGTCACGGACTAGTTCAGCGATCCCTTGGCTTAAGATCGGATCCGATTCGATTCGGGGCTCAGCAATCCGCACAGCCGCGGCACGAACGCGAGCGTCACTGTCGCCGAATCCTTGCAGCAGCAATTCCGAATCCGCTGCGTCCAGACCTTCGAGTGTCCAGAACGCATGCAGACGTCCCAGTGGCTCGCTTCCCGACCGGGCCAGTTGCTGCAGCTCGGGCACGACACTCTTGTCACCGTGCAAGACGATCAACTTCTGCGCCTCGTCACGCCACCATCCGTTCGGATTGGACAGGTGAGCGACCAGTTGCACCGGAGTCTCGTCCAACATTCGTGGCTGTGGTCCCCGCACCGTCGACTCGTGATCGATTCGAAAGATCCGACCGCGGCCGATGTTCTTGTCAAGCTCGTATTTCTGGACGACTTCACGAAGGTACGAGCCGTCACGAACCCAGGCACCTTCTTGAATGATGCCACGGTACATGTCGACGATATACAAACATCCGTCCGGGCCGGTAGCACTGTTGACGGGGCGGAAATTGGGGTCCGTCGCCGCGATAAATTCTTTTTTGTCATAGGCATTGGAAACCACGATCCGTCCGTCATCGCTGGTTACTTTCGCACGCAGAATCAAACGACCGACGGGTTCGCAAATAAACAGGTCGCCATCGACATCAGCCGGCAATCGGTTGCCGCGATAGATCGACTGACCGCAACATCCCGTGAACCAATTCAGCGAGCCGTCCTGGCGCACTCGCTTCAGTCCACCCTGAACGTCGGGCACGTTGTCAATTGGAAAGACTTCGCGAAAACCATCCGCTTGTTCGCCGGGAAGTTGCAGGTTTCCGTAAACGAGCGGCTGCTGGAAATTGTGCGCCGGGTTCTCGCCGCCCGCCGTCGACAGAAACATTCGACCGACGTTGTCTTGCGTCAGTCCCCACTGTCCCGCGTTGTACGGCAGCGATTCTTGAATGACTCTACCATTCGAAAATCGCAGCCGGTGTTGTGAATAGGTCGTGTAAATCCAATTGTCGATGTTCCAGATCAGGCCACTCGGTTGATGCTCCATGTTCCCTGATCGTGGCCCGATCTCGTGCCACATTTCAATTTTGTCTGCAACGCCGTCGTCGTTCGTGTCTTGGTAGCTCTTCAAGTCCAACGTGTTGGTTTCGCCAATTATGACTCGATCCAAAAGCGGCAGCACCATTCGAGGAACCAACAGGTTGTCGGCAAAAACCGTGTGCTTGTCGTAAACACCATCGCCGTCCGTGTCCTCGTGGCGCGACACACGACTGCCTCGTCTCATTTCCCCCGTGCCGTCAATATCTTGCATGTACGTTCGCATTTCCACGACGTACATCCGACCATTGCCATCCCACGCAATCGCCGTCGGTTCATGAATCTGCGGCTCCGTTAGCACGGGCGTCACACGGTATCCCGGCTGGATCTGCATCGTCGCGATCGATTGCTCGGGCGTCAGCGGCGGCGCCTTCGAACTTTGCGATTGAGCGTTGATTGACGACAAGCCAAAAAGGCAGCAGGACAGAGCAAGGATAATCGAACGGTGGAGCATGCTGCAGTTCAAGTCGGCTGGCGAGGATTCGATGGCAAAAATGCGAAAGTGAATAGCCAATGTGCCCAACACGTTGCCATAAATCAAGTCAAGAGACCAAAGAACTCGCAACTCATCCGACATAGCAATCGCCGAGGCAAAACTTGGTACCTCGCACAACGCCATCGATTGCACGCCTGGAGCACGGAAAGCCGACGTGGGGCGGGATGGCAGACCATGGTGCATGAGCTGCGCCGCGACCATAAGCTACGGAATCAAACTCCACCGTCGACAACGCTGATACTGGCTTGCCGTCTGATCTCAGGCAGATTGAGGTTCGGCAGAAAGATTGAACGACGAACGGAAGACCGGCGATTGGCGTTCTATTCTTGGAAGACGAGATAGTCGTTGAAGAAAGGAAGTAGTTGATTCGGGATTCGCCCCGACTCGGTGTAGATGTTGTTGCTGTGCGTCCCGATGTACTCTTCGGCAAAGTGTTCGATGCCAGCGTTTTCTAGTTTTCGACTGAACTTTTCGCACTGAAGCGTAAAGCGATCACCCGCGTTCCTTCCCCAATCGAGTTTGCTGGCATTGAGCTGTTTCAGCTTTTCGATGTGGTCGTCAATCATGTAATACGGCATGTTGCGATGCCACTTGTTCAAGACTTCTTGGTCGACGACCAGCTCTTGGTTTAAATAGGTGAACGGCACGTCGCAATAGAACGGTGGCTTGTTCGGGTTGGGTGACCATGACTTGCCAAACGCGATGGCTACCTGCCCAAAATACGACTGGCCAAGTTGTTCGTCAGTCTTGATCTCGCTGAGTTCGCGGTAAGTATCGCTGTCAGGCCCGTACTCTTTGACAACTGCTAACCCACCCGGGCTCAGCGCGTAGACGGCGCAGAACCGATCAGGATGATGCATAGCGACTTTCAACGCGCCGTATCCGCCCATGCTGTGTCCAGCGATCCCTCGCCCTTCGCGACTAGCAATGGTTCGATAGTTCTTGTCGACATAGGCGACAACATCCAGAGCCGTGAAGTCTTCCCAATTTCCGAACACACCGGAGTTACTGTAAAAGCTTCCTCCGTAAGCTGTCTTCTGATTCGAAACGACCATGATAAATGGCCGAATCTTTTTGCGTCGTATCGCGGAGTCTAAAAGCGCCGCCATGTCACCCAGAATCCGATGATCACCGTTGAATCCATGCAAGAAGTAGACCACGGGGTATCGTCGCGCGGACTCGTGGTAACCATCGGGCAGGTAGACAGCAATTTCCCTCGTCGGATCCTCGCCAAAATCATTGACCAAACTGTCCGACGCGAGCGAGCGGACCACAACCCCTTCGGCTGGATCTCGCGCAACAAGTGGCAAGGGAAAACAGATTAGCAGCAGCAGGTTAATAGAAAACTTCATCGCACGAGTATAGCTACAATCACGAAGCCGAAAACCTTGCACAATGGACTGCGTACTGCAGCAGTTTTCACCAACCTGGTTGGGAAAGACGACTGCTGGCGAGTGACGATGGCCGGCAGGATTAGACAATGGCGAACAGATCGGTGATCGATCGGCTTAAGATGTTGAAACGGTCGATACAGAACGATACGAGTTGATTCCGTTTCGCGATGGTGATCCTGCGGGCGATCGGTCAGAATTTCATGCGTTTTGGTTTCAACTTCCACTCTCGGAGACGACGTTTTGATCCGACTAGTCGCGCTGTTTTCCCTCATGTTGTCTTGCCACGTTGGGCTTGCAGACGAAAATTGGACTCGGTTTCGTGGTGCCGACGCGACTGGCGTATCGGCCGATGGTCTGGGGTTGCCCGAACACTGGGACAAGACGACGAACGTGGCATGGGTTGCCGATGTGCCTGGGCAAGGTTGGGGTAGTCCGATCGTTGCCGGGGACCGTGTGTTTGTGTCATCGGTCGTAGCCGACGAAGCCAACATCGCACCGCAAGGTGGTTTGTATCTTGGCGAGGGCGTGCGTGATCCGGCGAAGGGCGTTCACCACTGGATGGTGTACTGCTTTGATTTGAAATCGGGCGACAAGCTATGGCAGCACGAATCGTTCACCGGTCGGCCCGTTGTGCCACGTCACCCCAAGAGTTCCTATGCGGCCGAAACGCCAGCGACCGACGGCGAGCGATTGTTCGTGCTGTTTGGTGATCTGGGTTTGTTCTGCTATACGCTCGATGGCGAGCTGTTGTGGAAGCAAATGATTGAGCCAAGGAAGACCAACATGGATTACGGTGCGGCGGCATCGCCGGTGGTTCATGGCGATCAAGTGTTCATGGTTTACGACAACAAGGAAGCGTCTTGGATCGCTTCGTTTGATACGAAGACTGGCCAGGAGAACTGGCGAACGAAGCGTGATGAGGTGATGTCGTGGGCGACGCCGTTTGTTTGGCAGAACGATGTTCGCACCGAGATCGTGGTGCCGGGACAACGATTCAATCGCAGCTATTCGCTTGACGGTGAAGAACTTTGGCGGTTCGACGGCGACATGTCTGTCTTAGTGATTCCGTCGCCTTTCGCGGCGCACGGGATGTGCTATCTGTCGTCGGGATATGTCGGTGATTCTCATCGTCCGACATTTGCGATTCGCCCCGGCGCAAGTGGCAACATTGCACCTAACGGCGACTTTGCCGGCAGCGAGTTCATCGAATGGTATCAACCGCAATGCTCGCCATACAACACAACACAGATCGTCTATGGTGAATACCTCTACACGGTCTACGACCAAGGCTTCATGACGTGTCACAACGCCCTGACCGGCGAGCAGATCTACGGCAAGCGACGCTTTACGCCGAAGGGATCGTTCACCGCGTCGCCGTGGGCTTACGACGGCAAGGTATTCTGTTTGAGCGAACAAGGTCTGACTTATGTGATCAAGGCTGGGCCGGAGTTTGAGATCTTGGACACGAACCCGCTGGATGAACTTTGCATTGCAACGCCAAGCGTTGCTGGCGGGAACCTATTGGTGCGCACACTGACAAAGGTCTACTGCATCTCGAAAGACGATTCGGACGCCCCGACCACCGCGTCGGCCGATGTGGCCGCGACTGACACGATCGTTCAAACGACGTCGGGGCCAATCCAAGGCGTGCCGTCGCGCGACCCGTCCATCGAAGTCTTCAAAGGCATTCCCTACGCAGCGCCGCCTGTCGGAAATCTTCGATGGATGCCGCCACAACCACCAGAACCCTGGACGAATGTTCGCGTTTGCGACGAGTACGGTGCCAAATCGATCCAGCGAAAAGAATTCGAAAGAGGTGGACAAAGCGAAGACTGTTTGTTCTTAAACATTTGGCGATCACGCGAGGACGCAGCCGAGAAACGCCCGGTGATGGTTTGGATTCACGGCGGCGGTTTCACGCAAGGATCGGGCAACCAGGGTAACGGCGGCGGCGATGGCCTAGCCGAACGTGACGTGATCTTAGTGTCGATCAATTATCGACTCGGAGCGTTGGGGTTCATGACGCATCCTGCGTTGTCGGCCGAGTCGCCGCATGGAGTCTCGGGCAACTACGCGATCCTTGATCAAATCGCTGCACTCCAATGGGTTCGTGACAACATCGAACGATTCGGTGGCGACCCCGATAATGTGACGATCTTTGGCGAATCGGCAGGCGGGACAAGTGTGTACTTGCTGGCGGCAACGCCGCTTTCGAAAGGCCTGTTTCATCGAGCGATCTTACAGAGTCCCTGGCTCGATCCGGTGATCTTCCGCGATCTGAAAAACGAAACAGACAATGGTCCGCCGGCAGAGTTTGACGGTTCGGAACAGACCAACCGTTTGTACGGTGAAAACGCCGACGATGCACTCCGGAAACTGCGTGCTTTACCCGCCGAGGAGTTGTTGGAAAAAGTCAAACAGCGCTGGCCAGTCGCAATCGATGGACATGTTTTTCCGAAAAGTCCGCTTCAGATCTATGCGGACGGCCGCCAGCATGACATCCCCACGATCGTCGGAACAAACCGAGACGAGGGAACGATGTTCGTGGGCCGACAGGGCTTCAAGAACATGCAGGATTTTCGCGACGCATTGGTAGAACGGTTTGGCGACGACGCCGATCGGTTGATCGAATTCTATTTGGAAGACACTCAGCAGAACTTGCGAAAGGCGGGAGTGCAGTTGATCACCGATGGCTGGTTTGTTCAGCCATCACGACAATTCGCTCGGGCAATGGACCGGCTTAACAGCAACGTGTGGATGTATCACTTTACCAAGCCTGTTCGGGGATGGATGGGAGCGGCACACGCCGCCGAGATCGCTTACGTGTTTGGCAAACTCGAAGAGCCATCGCCTGAGGACAAGCATTTGTCCGATGCCTTCATGGACTACTGGGTCCAATTCGCCACGACGGGCAACCCGAACGTGGAAGGCGTCCCGCATTGGCCAGCGTACACGACGGCAACGGACCAGCATCAAGTCATGGATACAACCATACGAACCGACTCGGGACTGCGACGCGACGCGTGCGATTTGCTAGACGGCTTGTCGATTAATGCGTTGGTTCAGAAACAACGATCAGCCGTCGAACGCTAGCCCACGGTTAACGTCGCAGCCCCGGACGCTAGCGTGTTCCGGCTGATTTAATCAACAAACCCTAGATGACATTCGCGGCATCGCAACCATCGCTGCAACGACATCAAAATAGTCATTCACGCGCACGTGCTAGTAGCGGAAGCGTTCCGGCTAGCGCGACGAGATTGAAGGTTGCAATCACTTGACCGATTATGACCAAAAACAGCATGTCCTCGGTCTCTTCCTATGATCCGCCTGAAATGAACTGATCGCACAAACGATGATACGTTTCGCACTTGGCATGCCGGATCGGGCGGATGTCGCATCATCGTTTATGTCGCTCTTTCAACTCTTGCAGAACAACAAAACCTTCGGCAAGGAATCCTTGTATCGCGTCGGCGTATGGGTCGACCTGCTTGTCCTTGCGAAAGTAGATGAACAAATGCCGTGACGTTTCGAACGATACTCCCTGTCGCTCAGAGAAGTAGTCAAGCAGCGGTCGGTCGAAAAAGTCGCGGGTCGACTGTTCGTCGTTCGTCTTCAGGACGAAGGCGTTGGAGAATTCAGGGTGGTCGCTGAAATCAATGTCCTGCATTCCGATCATGCTACCCAGTCGATCGAAAATCCCCTCGGGCCGCAGTTGGAATGCCGGAATTTCCAACTCGGCTGCTTGCACAGCCACAATGGACTTTTGATGGGTGCGTCTAACGGCCAATGATCGCGTCTTCATCATGGTCAAGCCATCGGACAATGGTACGAGTTACCAAGTCCGATGCGTCTTGTTGAACGAAATGGTCAGCTCCTGGAACGGTAACCAGCGTAAGCGGCTGCTCGAGATATTCCCAAGTCTCATTCAACCCGTCGGACAACAGTGCAGTGTCTTTCAGGCCGTGGATCATCAGCACCCGGCATTTGATCTTCGGAAAATCCGTCTGCTGTGTGTAGGGTTCACGCGGATAGTTGGCCTTGTAGTAGTTCAACATGCCCTCGAACGATGATCGCCTCATCGCTTCGACGTACTGCGGTCGGGCTTCGGCGTCCTTGACCCAGAACGTCAAACCTTCGGCGGTCAGGCCGTCGGCAGCGTCGGGTTGTTGAAATCGACGAGCGTACGCGTACGCCACTCGTTGTGCTGGGCTACTTGCAAGTTCGCGGCTTAAACAAGCAGGATGGGGTAGATTCAAAATCACGAGTTGCTCGATCATCTCGGGACGCTGCATCGCGAATGACCACGCAATCATGCCACCCCAGTCGTGGCCAACGACCGTTGCCTTTGTTTTTCCGAAGTGCTTGACGACGGCTTCAACGTCACCAACCAATTTGCTCATCGAATAGTTCTCGACGCCTTCCGGCTGGTCACTCTTGTTGAACCCGCGCAGGTCGATGGCGACCACTTGATGATTCTTGGCAATCGCTGGCATCTGCTTTCGCCATGTAAACCAGTAGTCCGGAAACCCGTGCAGCAACACAACCAGTGGGCCTTCACCAGCAGTCACGTAGTGAATCTTCACGTCGCCGTTGTTGGCGAATCCATGCTCACCCAGTTCGTCAGCTTTGGCATTGTTCGCAGATACCATCGCGGTGAACCAAGCGAGAACGGCAACTAACACAATACGACAGTTCATGGTTAACGCTCGCTAAGTGACGCGATTACTGGACACCAAACATTGCACCGCAATCGATGGCCAGCAATCACTGGACGGCGACCGTATTGTGGCACACTGAACCGCCGACAGGTAGTTGAACTGACAAAGCGATACAAAGTGAAACCAATGATGCGTCGAATCACACGAATCAATAGCGGAAACTAGAACGGTTGATTGATTTGTTGCTATCTGCCCGAATTTGGAACCGAAACCGCACGCCGAACACCGTCAATGGTGCCGGATTCGCGCGCCAAGTTCTTGACGCAGTCAAAGTTGCCGTAAAGTGAACTTCTCGCAATCGAAGATGGCGCTGGTACGGCGAGTTTGGTCGACGCTGAGTTGACACCTCAACTCAATGGACGTGACGCACTCGTATCAAGGAACTGACTACATGATGACCGAAACTCGCATCATCCGTATTGCGTTTGCGACTTGGTTTTGTTTTTCGTTTGGCAATCGAGTTGGTGCAGAATCACCGAACACCAAAAGTATCCTTTTTCAAGGACAGTCCTGGACTGGACACAGCTTAGTTCGATTGGAAACCACGTTTCACGACGGACACGAATCGCTGCGAGTTCAGACCCGTGGCGTCGATTCGATCGCAACCGTTGACGGAATTCAGTTTCATACTGGAACGATCGAAATGGACGTCTCGGCGTCTCATCGATCGCAGCCAACTCTAGCTCTTTTTGTTGATGAATCGGGCAAGAACTTCGATCGCATCACTTTCAATCCGCTGCCCGTGTATGCAGACGAACCGCCGCGACGACTGCGACAAGGCATCGTTACGACGGGCAAACATCAATCGGTGGTTGTAGATTTTCACCATGGCACGCGAGCTGAATGGGAACGCCAGCGATGGTCGATTGAGTTGATCCAGGCAACTGGACGTGACAAACGTTACCTATTCATTGCCGAGCATCTCTAACTCGGCGTGTTGCGTCTGTTTGTCCTTGCCTAACTTCTTCGCTTCCCGTCCGGCAACGGCTTTGCCGGTCGCGTTTCCGGTGACGGCACCAGCCGTTCTAATAAGCCCGCCGACGTAGAACGGTTTATCTGCTACGGCGGGCATCACCACAAAAGCTTCCGATACGGCAGCTCTGCCCAGTTGCGCGTAAGCAGCTCGAACGAGTTGGCATGCTCGCATTGCTGCCCCGCACGCCGTACTGGTACTGCGATTGCACACAACCACCTAGCATGAGAACGATCAATGACGAGAGAAATCATATTCGAGCGAAACCAGAATTGAGCGTTCTAGGTGGAATCTTTTTGAATGGTCCCATCGGCTTGGTTAACCCACGCCCAGGCTTGTTCTTCTTGATCGAGATCAAAGGTTTTCATTTCGATGCCGACCAAGGGATCGAACATCTTCACGATACCACCGATCCAGTCGCCGGCTCCAACGATCGCGTAGCGACGCAGTTTCTTAAGCGCTGCCATTTTCATCGACAGCAAGCTACTCTTGAACACGATCGCTGGGTCAAATCCGCTGAAGTGATCCATGCGGACAAACAGGTCGATGTGGTCGTTGCGATCCATGCGTTCTTTCAAAGGCCCAAGGGCTACGTCCAAGTCCTCGCTGCGAACGTGGCCGCGGTACTCAAACGCCAGCAAGTTGTCGCGATCGGTCGGGATCAAAACAATCGACGGGTTTTCTTTCGGTTCGTTGGTCATGAATTAGTTCCGTAAGTTTTATGGCTCATCCGACTAAAGCGTACTCTTTCAGATGGAGCGACACACCGAAGACTGTAATTGTCATGCGGTATCAAATGACTGACTCAACACCCATGAATTCAATGACGAAGGTCAGACAGGAAAATTGATACGACAGGAAAATTGTTCTGGTCCATTTTTCCTCGCGAATCTTATTGTCGCATCAATTTTCCTGTCTCGGGTGATCCGGGCGGATGCTTCTGTCGGATGAGCCCAATTAGAGCCACGGGGAAATTGAACCACAGAGGCACGGAGGGACACAGAGAAAGCAATTCGAAAAAACGACTTTCCCGGTCCCACTACTCCCCCTTCTTCTCTGCGCCCCTCCGTGTCTCTGTGGTTAACCCTCATCCACCGAAAACATGACCACTCAACAACACATCCCCACCGTCAACGAAGCCACCGGGCTAGAAGAATTCTTCATCCTGCGTCCCGTCGTCGGCCTCTTGTTGCTAGTGCTCTTCGTCGTCGGTGGCGTGTTCGCCTACGTCTCGTTGGTGAAAGAATCATTGCTCGACCTGGCGATTCCGCAAGCGACCATCTCGACTTATTGGCCCGGTGCCGATCCGCAGACGGCCGAACAAGAAGTCACCGACAAGATCGAAAATGAAGTGTCGATCTTGAAGGGACTTAAAAAATACAGTTGCGCGTCATTCGATTCATACTCATTGATCTCCGTCGAATTTGTCGCCACCGCTGACATCAATGATTCGATGCAGCGTTTGCGTTCCAAGATCAACGACGCCGAAGCCGAACTGCCCCGTGACGCCGAAAAACCGACCGTCAATCGAATTTCCGTCGACGATCGACCGATACTTACGTTGGTTCTCTACGGCGATGTCGATTCGGCGATCCTCAGCCGCACCGCCACGGATCTGGAAGATCGGCTCGAAAAAGTCGCCGTCGTCAACGAAGTCAAATTGGCGGGCTTCGCAAGGAAGCGATCCGAATTCAACTCTTGCCAGAGCGATTGATCGCGTTGGGTATCTCGCCAACACGTGTGCGAGACCGCATTCAATCCGCCAACCGTGACATGCCATGGGGTGAAATTGAAAGTGACCAACTTGGTGGTGCCTTGCGAATGGTGGGACGATTCCGAGACATTGAAGAGCTTCGCAAGCTGCCAATCGACCGACTCGGCCGATCTGGTCGCGTGATTCGGTTTTCGGAGATCGCCGATGTTCGACGCGATCTGGAATGCGAAGCGACGCGAGCGTTCCTGAGTAACGAAGGCGAACCGTTCCGCCGCAGTATCGAAATTTCGCTTACGAAAGTGCCCTTGGTGGTCCGACGCGATTGAGCGAACTCGTTTCGGTCCGTGTCTTTCAGAAAGATGGACACACCGTGCCCGCGATGGCGGTCCTGGAACCCAACGTCGGAACCAGTCCCATCTCGATCACCCGCCAAGACGACCAGCGGTCTATCAGTGTGTCAGCAAAGAACCAAGTGCGGCTACCGTCGGAAATCATCGCTGACGTGACGCCGAAACTCGATGAACTGGCCGCGACATGGCCATCCGGATACCGCTATCGGTTCGGTGGCGAAGCGGAAGAGTCCGCCGAAGCATTCGGGAGTGCGGGCTATGCGATGGTGGACGCGTTGTTCCTCGTTTTCGCGCTGCTCGTGATGTTGTTTGGCTCGTTCGCCCAACCGTTCATCATCCTGCTGACGATCCCGCTCGCATTGACCGGCACGTTCATCGGTTTCTATCTTCTTAAGATGCCATTCTCGTTCACCGCCGTCATCGGTGTCGTCTCGCTGATTGGCATTGTCGTCAACGACGCCATCGTGATGGTGGAAACGATGAACGATTACCTGCGTCGGGGCTACGAAGTCGTCGACGCAGCCGCGCGAGGTGGCGCTGACCGTTTGCGTCCGATCCTCAGCACCAGCATCACGACGATCATCGGTCTGATCCCGCTCGCGCTAAGCGACGCGATGTGGGAACCACTCTGTTTCGCCATCATCTTTGGTTTGATCGCAAGCACGATCCTCTCGCTCGCCATTATCCCGGCAATGTATGTCTTACTCACGCGTCCCTATCGCGGAGATCTCGTCAACGTCTAATCCAAGCCAACCTGGAACCTGAACGACGGCCCCCCTGCTCTTCAACCGGCACCTGTATCGATGTCATCCGAATCCTTCACCGTCTTGATTGTGTTTGGACCGCCCTCGAGGATTAGCAAACGCTTGCGAAGGAATCCAGCGGCAAGAAAAACACGGGCGGGATCTCTGTCTCAACGCTGGCTACTTTGCCATCTTCGCGTTTGCGGCTGTGTAGGCTTGGTGGCCGGTCGACTGCCCTGGCAGAACGGGGTGTTGTTTCTTGGGGAGGAGGCTAGCGTTTTCGGCAATGATCGCCTGATGATCCGGACTTGATGCGAGATTCGTCCACTCGTGCGGATCGCTGTTGAGGTCATATAGTTCTCGAGAACCGTCGTGGTACTCGATAAATCGGTAGCGTTCCGATCGGATCGAAAAATTCCCCAATCCAAAACTGGTGACTGCGGGATGTGTCCACTCTTGCGATGGATCACGCATCAATGGAACGAGGCTCTGTCCTTCTTGCCCAGAATCCGGCGCCAACCCGGTCAACTCCAACAACGTCGGGAATACGTCCAGCAGTTCTGCCGGTTTGCTTGTCCGCTGATTCGCGTTAAACCCAGGTGCCGAAATCACAACGGGAACCCGAGTGCCGTCTTCCCAAAGAGAACGCTTGGCCCAACGCTGTTTCTCGCCAAGATGAAAGCCGTGGTCCGAGAACAAAACAACGATCGTGTTGTCGGCATGCGAACTCGACTGGAGTGCGTCCAAGACCATGCCTAGGCAATGATCGGCAAAGCTGACCGATGCCAAGTAGGACTGCACCGCATGTTCCCACTGTCCGGCACCGGTGACCCACTGATGCGTTGGCGAAACGTGTTCGAGATTGGTCAAGTCGATTGCGTACTGGCTGAGGTCGGCACGGTCATCGTCTTGCACTAATGGAAGCTGAATCTCGTTCTTAGGGTGCATGTCGAACCACTTTTGAGGCGCGTACATCGGAACGTGAGGCCGATAGAAGCCGACCCCCATGAAGAACGGCCGATCATGATCAGCCTCTAATTGTTCAACTGCCCACTTGGCCGCTTTCATGTCCGGCATCGCGTTCTCGTCTTCGGGATACACACCCCAATCCCAAAGCGGGTGCCCGTGCGGTTGCGAAATTTTCTTTTCGGGACGCGGCCCAAATCCACCCGAAGGTTGGTACTGCTGGAAGAATCGTTTGTCGCCAGTGTGAAACAGTTTTCCCGTTGCCATCGTCTTGTAACCGGCATCTGCAAAAACCTCTGGCATTGTTTTGACGCCATCAAGAACAGGTGCCTTTTGCAAGTCAGGTGCAAGAAAATAGATCCCCGTCGAATGCGGATACCGCCCCGTCATCATGCTGGCCCGCGACGGATTGCAAACAGGCGACTGGCAATGTGCATTGGCAAACAAAGTCCCCATGCCTGCGAGACGATCGATGTTGGGCGTCTTAGCTTGAGGGTGCCCGCCCAGACAGCCGACCCAGTCGTTGAGATCATCGATGGAAATCAACAAAACATTGGGCTGTTTCGCATCAAGCGAAGAAGCGAAGGTGATGACGATGCAGAATACAATGGCGAGCAGTCGGTTCATCATGGAATTTGTCGTTTGCCTGAGGGAGCGAGGAATCAGCATCAAAATGGGTTAGTCAATATCGCACTATGGCTGGACAAGCTGCGACTGTTCGTCCGCGTACTTTTGCGAAAGTGTATCCAACCGACTGGCGATCTCAGTTTCGTCGCCTAAGACTAGCCAGTATCGATACCGAAAGGTGGACTTACGGCCCAGCAAGACTCGATCGATCGGAGCGACATGCATGCACGGACCGGCTTCGGGTTCGCGACTGAGTCCTGTTCCGTGAGGGCCAAAATTCCAGCTCTCGCCCGACGTCGGCGAAAACACCGCGACGCCCTGACCGGATGATTCGAACATTCCCATCGCCTTGCGGGGCGGATTTGCTTTTCCCCAAGGAGGCCCAGGCGTTTGGTGCTCGGCCCGCCACTGGCCATCGCCCAAGTAGCTTCTAACGGTTTCGAAGTTTCGAGTGAAGTAACAGGCGGGAATCTCTTGTGGACTATTTCTAGCCTCACCCCACCGATCATCGTTGCTTCGTTTGTTTTGAATTTCACATCGTACGCAAACGACGTTTGGCATTCCCGGTTCAAAGCTGGTCCATTGACGCATCACGGCTTCGGCGTCTTCGTCGGCCATATCCCAAAGCTTGGGAATGGTTTCCGAGTACAGCGTGTCCTCCACCTTTTCGAACGAGGGAACGCGGGCCCACGTTCCGTTCCGGCCACCCGCGCCGACACCGCCGCCTTGAATCGGATTCCAAGTCCAAGGGCTCCATGCCTTGCTTTGCCCCTCCGCAGTTCGGTCGATGGAACGACCGGCATAGTACGATTGCTGGATCAAACGACCGGGGTCGGCAAGATTGACGATGTTGCGGGGATAAGCACCGGATGACAGCCACGTGATTGCCGCCCCCTTTTCACGATCGATCCCCACTTTCACCGAACCGTTGTCGATCACCAGCAAGTCTTCCGCCAAAGCGAGATGCGACGAACAGAGGCAAATCAACAGGCATAGAAATTGCCAACGAAAGCCGCGAAAACAAAACAGCGTCGAAAAGTCTTTCATGCAATCACCCTAGTAAAAAGCACCAGCAGGTCCATCGGTCAGGCCACGCGAGCGAACTGCTCTCCGACGCAACCAGAATCTTTATCGCGTTAGCGTTACGACTTTTCCGTTGGCCGGTTTTAGGTCGATACTCTTGATCAAAGTCGCGCCGCCGGGAACAAGAATCCGCATGTGAACGATCTTCGATCCGCCTGGCAACACGTTTTCGATGGTTTGCCATTGATTCGTCTTGTCGACCGGAACGTCCAAATGGTTGGTTTTAGCAAAATCCTTGTCCTCTGACGTACGCCATGCAAAGCCAACTTCACCCGAAGTGGCCGTTCGAACCACCATGCGGACGGTAACAGGCCCGATCAAACTCAAACCATTTCGAGTGATGAAGAGCTGCTGTTTTGTGCCAGACTTGTGTGGCGTGATCTGCACGCCCTCGTCGGTCATCCTCAAAATTCCGTTGCGAACGACCCACGGCATCGCCACATCCTTGGACTCTGATAGGCCGGTCTCTGTCTTCGGCACAAACTTTTCTCGCAGCGGTGTTGCCGGTTTCCCGTCGAGGTAGAAATCGAAATAATCATTCGCCGCTTTCGACATGCCGCCCATGGCCAAGCCGGGTGGATCTAATTCGCTCGACCAACTTGATAATTTGCTTCGTAACCGACTGGCGATCTCGGGGTGTTGGTCAGCCAGGTTGTGCTGTTCCGCGATGTCGGTTTTCAAATCGTAAAGGTACTCACGATCACCGCCACGCAACAACTTCCAATCACCGACTCGGATTGCCGACTGCGCGGTCCATCTCCACGCGAGAAACTCATGGGGTGGCCCGGTCGTTTCACCGGTCAGAAACGGAATCAGATCAACACCGTCGAAGTCACCCGGTTTTGATTCGATGTTTGCCAACTTTGCAGCCGTTGCCGCAACATCCAATGCACTGACCGGGTGATCGAATACCTGTTCCGCGGGAATCGTGCCTGGCCACGAGATCACGAACGGTACGTGCATGCCACCTTCGGAGAGCATCCCTTTTTCACCGTTGAGCGGATCGTTCAGCGAACCATCCCAGCCCGGACCGCCGCCGGGAGCGTCGAGCTTATGGATTTTCAATGGCGCACCGTTGTCGCCAATGTAAAAGATCAACGTCTTTTCGGTGAGATTGTGTTTCGCAAGCGTCTCGGTAATCAGCCCAACACCATCATCGACGGCTGACAGCATCGCGAGTGCTTGGCGACGTCGCTCTGGCATTTTGCCTGGGAACCGATCCAGGTAGCTTTGCGGTGCATCGAGCGGAACGTGCGGTGCGCGATAGGCGACGTACAAGAACAGGGGATCGTCTTTGTAGCGATTGATGATCGACGCGGCCGCTCGGCTACATGCATCGACGTGGTAAATTTCTGGCCGCATGGTCGACATTTCGCGGTCGTTGCCGTCGAGGTCGATGTTGGCGGCGAACGGCGCACCACTATTCTGATTGAAGACGTGTTTGAACCCATGCTCGGTGATTTTTGGGCCGGGACCAAGGTGCCACTTACCAAACTGCGCCGTGACGTACCCCACCTCTTGAAGCCGCTCGGCGATCGTTGTTTCGCGGTCGAAACCCGCCAACGATTGTCCGTTCGATTCGACGCCGAATTTTGACTGAAACTTTCCGATTAATAATCCCGCACGAGACGGAATGCACTGTGGCGCGGTGCTGTATCCATGTCGCGCAAGCACACCATTCTTGGCGAGTGCATCCACGTTGGGAGTACGGATGTCGTCCAGTACACCCTGGCACGAAAGGTCCGCGTGCCCGTGGTCATCGGTATAGAACACAATGATGTTGGGACGCTCGCGGACCGCCCTGTCCCCAGCACTTGCCGCGTGCAAACACATAGCGAATGCAGGCAAAAGCAGAACGGAAAAGCAAAAAAGGTTTCGATTGATCATTGGTTTGGAATTCCGTGGATGGTCCAGTAAATATCTTCGTTAAATGGTTCGCCGCTTGCATCCACCACATTCAATTGAAGATGAAGTTGATCAACGGGCAGCAAATTGGGCGTGTTCAGGGAAAGCGTCTTGCCATCGTCACTGATGGTTGCTAACTCGATCGACAAGGACTGCTCGCCGACCTCGCCCGTTTCCGGATGGAAGTGATCCGATCCATAGTTGCCAGTCCACTGGTAGTTCCACTGTGTTGCGGTGAAGGAATCGGCGTAGGAATCAAGTTCCTTCAACGCCTCGGCATCGAGCGGAAAGTTGAACTTGATTTGCAGTTCGCCGGGCTGCACTTTGCAATCGGTGACCATGCGGATCGGCTTGCCCGTGTAGCGAACTCGGTAGACACCACCATCGGCCAAGTTCGCACGACCGTTGTCGTTCCATCCGTTCAAGCCCGTGACATAGAGTTGCCCATCGGTCGGATTGGTTCGACCTCGCATGATTCCGGTGCCAAAGGCGTGTGGGAATCGTACAAGCGCCGCTTGCGATTGGCCGTTAATCTCCTGAGTCATCAGATAGAACAAGCTGCCTTGACCGAAACTGGTATGCAGCAAACGACCCGCGAGCGGACCGAACCGTTCGTCGTTGACAAAGACTTGGCCGCCGGATGAGTTGTCGACTTCCTGCGGCATCCAAATCAGCGGCGGGTCAAACGTTTCAGGCGGCACGACTTTTCGATGATCGATTTTGCCGCCGTCGGGTGCCCACGCACCACCGCCCTTGTTTTGCACGTACCCATAGAAACCGTCTTGCTTGACGAGATTGATTTTGGACGCGGGCATCCACGTCCCCTGGTTATCACTGACCGTCAATCGACCGTCTGGCAAAATGCCCATTCCGTTAGGCGTGCGCAAACCGGTGCAGATGATCTCGCGGTTCGTCCCATCGGCAGAGACTTTCAAGATCGAACCAGGCAACTTGTAATCGGTGTACTGCCCGCTTTTGGCGTAGTAGAAATTGCCATCGGCGTCGGTTTGCAAATCGAAGTTGAATGCGTGAAAGAAGGTCGACACGTCGGTATCGGCGCTAAAACTTTCGTAAAAATCCGCCTCGCCGTCGTCGTTGAGGTCGTGAAGCCGCGTCAACCGATCGCGACCATTCACATAAATCAGCCCAGCGACGACTTTGATTCCGAAAGGTTCAAACATTCCACCGGCGAACCGTTTCCATCGAACGTTCAACAAATCGTCGTCGATGCCCGATACGATCCAAACGTCACCACCCACGGTGGCCACGGCGATTCGGCCATCGGGAAAGAAGTCGATCGCCGAGGTGCGGAACCACGTGTTCCAAGGCGTCGATTCAGGCAGGGTGATCGTGTCGACAGCGTAGGCTCCGGATTCAAATCCGGTGTATCCGGTTGTCGTGAAGGTTTCCGGCCAACGCAAGTCGCCGCCTTCAGTCATCGTTGTGGGATCGATCTTGGCGAGTTCGATATTGTTCGAAGCTGCCGAAACATCACCAAACCGAATGACGTCTATCACTCGTGTCGACTCATCCGCAGGGATCTGAATCACCCAGCGCTGCTGCTCGTCCACCGTCAGCATCACGTTGTCAGTGTCGCCCTTGATCAATGGTCGGGCACGACCAGGCGCCGAATTGCCGACGGCCAAGACTAACGCCTTTCCGCCGTGAATCGTCAGCGTCTGACGGATCGCCATGGGATCGTCGGTCGCCGAAGGCACTTCCAGAATTTCACGGCCGTCAACCGAATAATTCAGAACGATTTGGTCGCCGTGCAAATAGTGCCCGCGATACTGCAACCACTTTTCAGGAAGCGGACCACGCGGCAAAACATTCTCGGTCGAGTAATCGAGCGAACCATCGTGGCCCCACTGCCATAGGTCAAGTGTCTCAACAAGTTTCCCTCTCGGCTGTGGATAGCCTTCGCCACGACCGCGTTTGTGCTGAGTTGCATCGACGTTCAAAAAACCGCCTGACCAAACCTGAGCTTGATTCATCGTATGCAAATCGTAGGCAATGGTGAGGTCGCCGAGTTTGACCGTCAGCGCACTGTTGACGTCGCGCCCAAGTTGCGACGCAAGTGCGGGTCCGTAGTCACGATCCGGATCCAGTTTCGCGTCGCCCATCTCGGTGCCCTTGGGCAGCGAATCCAGGTAATCCGGTGTGATCGGTTGGTAGTCCGGGTTGGAACCCTTCATGAAGGTTTCGCGGATGTAGGCGACAACTTCGTATCGTTCCCTCGGGGAGAGGGCCAGCGCCGCGGCCATCAAACCGTTCCCTTTGGACAGCGTTCGGAACATGCTGTGCGGATCAGAACCAAACTTTAACTTTTGGGTTCCGAACGCGCGGGCAGTTGCCAGTGCGGGTGTGTTTCCGTTCGTGCCGTGGCACTGATAGCACGACGCATCATAAATCTGTTTGCCACGTTTCCGATTTCCGTTCTCAACCGTCCGGATGATTTTGGCATGATCCAAATTCAAGGTGTCGTCGCGGGGAACCAGTTCGTCTGCGGCCGGCATCAACGCATCGGCGCGATCACGGCCGCCCTCTTGAATTGCGAACAGATAGCTGAGCAGATCCAAGAAATCACGAGGAGATCTTAGCGTTGAAACCAAGCCTTCGGGCATCATCGAGACGGCTGAGTTGCTGCGAACGTCGATGTCATCCTTGGCGATGATGATGTCCGTTTGCAAATTGGCGGCGTCTCGCAAAACGATCTGGTCTTCGTTCTCCGAGACCATCATTCCCGATCGAACTTCACCGTCAAACGTCAGCAAACGGACCGTTTGAAAACCGTCGCGGATCGATTTGGAAGGGTGCAACAGGGATTCGACTAAATGGACGTCGGTGATCTTGTCACCCAGGTTGGTCAGATCAGGACCAAGTGGCGAGTGTCCATCGCCCGTCAGGTGGCAATTCGCGCACGCGGCAGCAGAAGTATGAAAAACGATCGCCCCACGATCCGGATCGCCGCGCAATCGGGCTTCGTTTGCGATCCGCATTGGGTCGACGGACTCGAATGTTTCCTGGAGCGTCGCCGATTGAGCCGGCACCGCTGCAACGGACGAAACAGCGACGATCAATAAAATACGAACGGTATAGTGAATCATGTTTGGTTTATTTTCGGGGTTTTCGCATCACGTGAACAACAACTGAGGTAGCGCAACTCGCCAAGAGTTTCGGTTTCCCGGTGCCGAAGGTCTTGGCGACTTCCGCTACGGTTCAAAAGTAGGTTTGGAATCGAGCAACAGAACCCAATCCTGATCCGTGTCGCCGGTTGGACCAGGCACCGACTGTTCGTCGCCCGCCTGGATCGGGAACACCTGCCCCTCAAAGCGTCCATCGCGAGGATTGAACCAGCGGCCGCGAAAATCGCCCGTTGACTCATGCAAGTCGATCGTCCCCGTCTCGTGAGCGTTCGGATAGTAGATCGCGTAGATCGCCCCTGGCTTGCGAAACACCTGCGCACCGAGCGCGAACGATTTTCCTGAACCCAGTCCCACTTTGATGGTGGATTCACCGGTGACCAATTCATCAGCCGGCTGCATTTCCCAGTAAGGAAGGTTCTGCTGCATGAACGTGCGAGCAATCGCCAAGATCCTCCACAGTTCTATTCTCGCGGGTGTTTTGAAGGAATCGGTACCGAGCAAGTCTTCCAGGATGAATTCGATCTGACCACCCGACAGTAGCGTTGGCCAAATCTTCTGCTTCCGATGTATCTCTGGTCGGTCGAAGGGTTTCCAAGATTCTTTTTGACCCACATCCAGCACAAATTCATCCATCGAGATGGGCAGCGGTCGCCCCGCTTTCGCGGTTGCCGAGCGAAATTCTTCGACCAGCTCATCGATCCGGCGTCGGTTCAGTTGAATCGATGTCAAACTGAAACGCGGATCACCGAACGTAAATTTCAGCGCTGCTAGCGGATCGTGTGCCGAATGAACCGTGATCGGATGGTCGTAGGGGTCCAACGCGTGGATGTAATCGGCAAAGGCTCGAATGCGATCGGGACCGAGATCCAAGCCGACGTTGTACTCTTCGCATAGATTCCAACTGAGTGCATTGTGGTGACCGAAGCGAGCGATCATCTCGCGGTAGTAGAGCTTTCGCTCGACACCGAGTTCGCCGTTGTCGAGTTCTTTCTTGTTGGCCACCTCGGCTTCGCTAAAGACAAAATGCAGATTGATTCCAAGCCTTTGGGCGTGATCGAAAACGATTTCCCATTGCCGCAGCTTGCTGAGGTCGAAGTGCAGATTGTCATTTTGAGGACTTCCTTTCCGATGCGGCTTGCCCGACCAGGGCCAGACATCGCCACCGTCGCCGCCAATGTTCATCGTGAGGAAGTACAGGCTGTTGACCTGTTGATTCGCGAGGCTGTTGAGCGCACCGATGATGGCTTTGCCGTCACCGTTGTTCCAGTCTGGGTCGCCTGCTTGCCAATCAACGCGATGGTCGGCGTAGCGGTGGCTAGGCGGTGTGTTATCGAATCCGGCATACGCCAGAAAGTTTTCGGGGCTGTCGGTACCGCCTCGAATCCAGTACGGCCCATCGCGAAACTTCAAATAGTGACCGCCCACGTATTCCAGACGGCCCCACTTCAAAAACCCTGGAGCCGTGGCATCGCGA
This sequence comes from Rubripirellula sp., assembly GCA_049680385.1. Lineage (GTDB taxonomy): Bacteria > Planctomycetota > Planctomycetia > Pirellulales > Pirellulaceae > Rubripirellula. The sequence goes on from JBAUHR010000483.1 coordinate 24,436, forward strand.
GGCTTCACCGCCATCGTGCCGACATCACCGGCTAAGTCGACTGGCTCTCCCGCGTCGGGTTCGATCGACACCGCAACATCTTTCCCGCTTCGCAATGAAGCGTGGTAGGTCCATCGGCCGGGTTCATCTGGCGTGAATCGGACTTGCCATTGATTGCCAACTTCGCCTCCGCTGCCATCGCCCGCAAAGAATCCGGGGAGGTTGTAGGTTTGGCCGGAAGGACCAGCGAATTGCACTTGAAGTCGATAGTCGAGGAACGGGTTTGGGGCGTCGTCGGTTTCCGAAGCTTTTGGTCCGTTGAAGGAAAGCGACATCGGATGCCAAACGACGAGGTCATCCCGACTGGCATCCGGTTTTTCAATCGCCCGGGATGCCAAGGGATCCGGTGGTAGCGGAAAATCGTTCAACAGTCGCGGCGGACCGCTCAGAGCCTCGTCATCGCCGACCTCTTGCATTCGCTTGGAAACCATCGCTCGTAGTTCCGCCAACTTGTCAGCATGTTGCGGCAAAGCGGCGAGGTTGTTTTGCTCGAACGGGTCTTTATCGATTTGGTAGAGTTCCTCGGCAGGACTGCTGTGATAGTCGTGCAGGAACGCAGCGGCAGCCGGGTCGGTCTTGGCCGCTTCGATGTACGATTGCCAGTGGTGACCGGCGTGTGCCCAGTGTTCATCGAGACGCGGAACCTCGGTGGCCCAAACGTCTGTGTGGGTTGTGTACGCGAATTCAGGATGTAGGTTCCGAATGTACTTCCAGTCGCCCACCCTCACGCTACGAATCGGATAAACGTTCTTGTCGTTGTCCCCTTTGTGCGTGGCATAAATCACGTCACGGTGCTCGTCTGTCTCGCCCAGCAGCACTTTGGCGAACGAACGACCATCGATTCCTGCGGGCGATTTGCCGCCCGCTAGGTCGATCAAGGTGGGAATCAAATCAATCCAACTGACCATCGCATCGGTCGATGAACTTGCCTTGATCTTACCCGGCCAAACCGCAATCAACGGAGTGCGGATGCCCGTTTCGTAAAGAGACCATTTCGCGAACGGCCACGGCATCCCGTGGTCGGATGTGTAAACGACCAACGTGTTGTCAGGATCGAGGTGTTTGGCGATCAATTCGCGAGTTTGCCCAACGCGACGGTCGATGTCTTCGGCACCTTCGACATACCTCGTCATCTCGACTCGGGTTTCAGGCGTGTCGAAAATCTTCGGTGGAATGACGACGTCCTCGGGTGCGATGCGAGCTTCTTCTTTGGGCGGCCAAGCGGTGTGCGTGTCCGTCCAACCCAATAACAAGGCCAACGGAGGTGCGTCGGTGGGACGTGATTCGAGAAACGATTCGACCTGATCGAGCGTCATGGTCTGTTGCAAACCGCCACCGCCGAGGATTTTGACACCGTCGGGCACGTAGGGGCCAAAGTGCTTCCGGCCCGCGTGGCCGACCTTACCATGGAAGACGATTTCGTAACCTTGTTCGAGCAACGATGGCAGAAGTGAAATCACCCCCGGCTTGAGTTCATGTTCATGGTTGCCGACGATGCCGTTGCTGTAAGGCATTCGTCCCGTGAACAGCGCCGCACGACTGGGGGCACACGCAGGCGAGGCGACATAAGCGTTGTCGAATCGAATTCCCTCGTCAGCCATCGATTGCAAGTGAGGCGTTTGAAATTCGGGCGAGCCATACACCGAAGAATGATGCACGCCATGATCATCTGCGATCGTGATCACAAAGTTCGGTGGTTTCGCGACGCACACTGTCGCAGTGATCATCAAGCCGAAGCTCAACAGTGGTAGAACGAGTCGTCGAGGGTTGGTTGAGTTCATTGGATTCATTGGAGTGTGTTTGTCGATTAGGCGGATGCCTGGCTCGCTGCCTATGGTAGCGGGAAGTCCTTGAGCAATCGCGGTTTGCCGCTCAATGATTGGTCGTCACCAACTTGCTGCATTCGCTTGGAAACCATCGCTCGTAGTTCCGCCAACTTGTCAGCATGTTGCGGCAACGCGGCGAGGTTGTTCTGCTCGAACGGGTCTTCATCGATTTGGTAAAGCTCCTCGGCGGGACTGCTGTGATAGTCGTGCAGGAACGCAGCGGCCGCTGGATCGGTCTTGGCGGCTTCGAGATAAGATGGCCAGTGCTTGCCTCCGTGCGTGGGAGCTCCTGGCTTGCGTGGTCCCTCGGTACCCAAAACGTCCGTGTGAGTCGTGAACGCGAATTCGGGATGCAGATTTCGGATGTACTTGAAATCGCCAACCCGAACTGACCGAATGGGATAGACGTTCATCCCCTTGTCGCCTTTGTGCGTGGCAAAGATCGCGTCACGGTGATGGTTCGTTTTTCCGACCAAGACATCAGCAAACGATTTGCCATCAACATTCGACGGTGGCGTGCCGCCGGCGAGTTCAAAAAGCGTCGGCATCAGATCGATCCAGCTCACCATCGCATCGGTGCTCGATCCCGACTTTATTTTGCCCGGCCAAGCAACGATCAAAGGCGTCCGAATCCCGGTTTCGTACAACGACCATTTGGCGAACGGCCAAGCGAAGCCATGATCCGATGTGTACATGACCACCGTGTTGTCTGGATCCAGATGCTTCGTGATCAGTTCCCTCGTTTCTCCCAACCGGCGGTCGATTCGCTCGGCCGCTTCGACGTATCGCGTCATCTCCACACGCGTTTCGGGTGTCTCGTAGATGCGAGGTGGAATCACCACGTCGGCAGGTTTGATGCGAGCCTCGTTCTGTGGCGGCCAAACCGTGTGCGTGTCGGTCCACCCTAGAAACAACGCCAGCGGCGGAGCGTCTTTCGGGCGATCACGAAGGAACGCTTCGACGCTCGTTAACGTTCGGATGGGACGCCGTTCGTTTTGATCGAGTCGCTTCACTTCATCGGGAACATAAGCCTCTTGGT
>JBAUHR010000484.1:0-10207 GCA_049680385.1 Rubripirellula sp.
GTGGAGGTGGACATCGGTGCGAAAGACCTCAGCTCGTGGTAATTGTTTTGGGCGTAGTGGAATTTGACGACTTCCAAGACCCCGCTTGCTGATTTTTACTATTTCTCGGTAAACTGCCGGGTTCAAATTCCACTACGCCCAAAACAATTACCACGAGCTGAGGTCTTTCGCACCGATGTCCACCTCCACCGAGAACCAAATCACCGACGTCGCTGAAGAAAAGAAGCCGCTAAAGTTGGATATTAAGGTCGAAAGCCCGCAAGCTTGCTTGCGGGAAGTGATCGTTACCATCGAGCAGTCCGAAGTTCAGCGTTATCTCAAGAATGCTTACGACGAACTGGTGCCTGAAGCCCAAGTGCCAGGGTTCCGAAACGGTCGCGCACCACGCAAGTTGGTCGAGAAACAATTCAAGGACCGCGTTGAAGAGCAAGTCAAAGGTTCGCTGTTGATGGACAGCTTGGCTCAGATCACCGAAGCGGACAGCTTCAACGCGATCGGCGAACCAAACTTTGATTACAACGCGATCAAAATTCCAGAATCGGGTGACTTCAAGTTTCAATTCGAAATCGAAGTTCGTCCTGAATTCAAGACACCGGACTGGAAGGGCATCAAGCTAAACAAGCCCGTCGAAGAAATCTCGGACGACGATGTCCAAGAAGCACTCGATCGCGTCCTAGCTCGCTACGCCACGCTTGAAGCAACCGACGGAGCAGCCGAAGTCGGCGACAAGTTGCTGATCACGGCTAAGTTCAAGTTGGATGGCAAGGTGCTGACCACGATGGACGAAGAACGCGTCGACCTCGACGATCGTCTCAGCTTCTCGGACGCTGTCTGCGAAGGCTTCGGCAAGTTGATGACGGGCGTCAAAGAAGGCGAAACTCGATCGGGCAAAGTCACCATTGCCGATGGTGCAACGGACGAAGCCATGCGTGGCAAAGAACTGGACGTGGTCTTCAGTGTTGTCGAAGTGCTGAAGCTCGAGCACCCCGAAATGACCGACGAATTCCTTGCTGAACTGGGTGACTTTGAATCCGAGCAAGAACTTCGCGACTTTGTCCGTGATTCGTTGACTCGCCAGGCTGACTACCGCACCCAGCAAGCCGTGCGTAAGACCGTGGTTGATTTGTTGGCCGGTTCGGCTGACTTTGAACTGCCCGCGACATTGGTCAAGCGTCAAACCGCTCGCGAACTGGAACGAAAGGTTCTGGAACTTCGCCGCAATGGTTTCGATGACGATATGATTCGTCGCTTCGTCAACGCATCACGTCAAAATGCGCAATCCACCACCGAGTCGGCACTGCGTGAGCACTTCATTCTCGAGCAAATCGCCGAAGAGCAAAAGATCGACGCCGAAGAGGCCGACTACGCTGCCGAAATCGCGTTGATCGCTCAGCAAAGCGATGTGCCCGAGCGTCGTGTTCGTGCTCGATTGGAAAAGCAGGGCCAAATGGATGCACTGCGAAACCAAATCGTCGAACGCAAGGTGATCGAGTTGGTTGTCGAAAGTGCGAAGGTTACCGAAGAGCCGGTCGACAAGAAGGCTGGCGAAGAACCATCGGAATTCGCGGTTTATCACAACGTCTTGCCAACCAAGGACGCCGAAGCGATCCCAACAGCCAAGTATGCTGACGATTCGCCGAAGGAAGCCGAAAAGAAGACCGAACGCGACGAAGACTAGTCGCCAGCATTTGCGACTAGAAAAGTGAATTGAAAAAAGCCGCTGGGTTGAAAAGCCTCAGCGGCTTTTTTTGTGCGAAGTAGGAAGTAGGGCCGGTTCCCACCGGCAAATCCGTTGGCTGGCCGGTGGGAACCGGCGCTACGGCAACTACTGGGAATCTAAATACGGTCGATCGCCGTGGGCACTTGCGCGACTCGAATCAGAAGCACGACCATTTCGGGTTGATGGTCGGCGTTCTGGCCGGAAAACATTTGTTTGGCCAGTCCGGTCAGCGGCCATGTTGGGGCGAGCACCAAAACGTCGCCTTCGGCCACTTCTAGGTTCAGGTCCAGCGAAGGGATCGGCCAGGTTTCGCGGCGCTGGTCAATTCGGATGGCCGAGTCGCTGCCGATCCATTTTTGTTGCGTTTCACCGTGCTGGATCTCGGTTCGCAGCGAAAGTTCAATCTGTTTTTGGCCGGTCGCTTGGACGGGGCGGATGGCCATCAAGTATTGAGCGTTTTGCAGCGTTCGTCCGATCGTTTGGTGGCCAACACGGGCCAGTGCGACGTGGCTGCCGTCGATCGGTTGGCGAACCGGCAATTCGTATCGTTTGCCAATTCGCATCGGAATTCGCTTTTCGCCACGTGACAGATCGCTGGCGACGGATGCGCTGGTCAAGAATTCGTCCAGCACGTCTTTTTGCGCGGCGAGCGAAGTGATTCGTTCGCGGAAACGTTCTTCGCTGGAAACCAAGCCGACGCGAATCCCGTTGCTTAGGAATTCGTTGCGCAGATTGATGTCGATCGGTGTCTCGTCGACCCACTGCCAAAGCGATGCGGCCGAATCGGCGTCAGCCGTCGCTACGTCGATATTGACGAATTCGACGTCCAAGACGATGGATCGTTTGCTTTCGGTAAGCGGTCGGTCGAGCAGGGCTGAAGATTTTTGTGGATTCATCGCTGATGTTAGCGAGCTATCGTCCTTCCAGGTGGCGCAGCCGACCGCCAAATTCGCTGATGCGATAATTGCGAGCCATCGGTAGATTCGTGAGTGACGAATCGTCTCATTCCGCCGTGCGAGGATACTGTCGTGAATCCAAGCACGGACGTTACGATTTCAAGCGGCGCGAAGTCAAGTGAAGTCAATTTGCGTAGATTGCCAGGATTGCGGATTCGGCCCCGTTGGCGATTCACGGAAAGCTCTGACGGCTTTTACCGAAATTTGGCTCGCGCAATCAGCTAGATCTCGCAGCTAGATCTCATCGGTGGGAAGGAACTCGTTGGCTGGCACGTCGCTCGATTGGCCCGATGGCGTCATCATCGCTTGGTACACCGGATAGCTGATCGATGTCGTTACGAACTTGATGCTGCCGTCGGCCATCGCCATGTTTACGCCGCCGGTGTGCAGCGATGAGGGCCGGGCCAGATCCGGCGCGTTGGCAAGCGTTAGCGAGTCTTGGTACACGTCGCCGCCGTTGATTTTGTGAATCGGTGCCACAGCGGGGGCTCCGGCGAATCCGCTGGGGTCTTCGAAGTGCCACACGGCCCCCTGCAGGTATCGCGATTCGGGCGCGTAGGCCACGGTATCGGATCCGCCGACGTTGACGATGTTCGTCAGATGGTTGGTGTTGCCCGAAAGCCGCGTCAGATACGTCGGCGCCGCCTGGTTGTTTTCGCTAAGCATCATGGTTTGGCTAGTGCCGTCTCGGCAATCGTCCAAGCGGAACGGTTTGCCAGTTGCAACTCGTTGCGTCGGAGCGGAAGGGTCAAAACCGCTGAACTGGTTGTTGAACATTCCGTTTTTTCGGTTTTGTGATCGCGCAAAGTCAACCGTCCTCGCCGATGCCCCCGGACGTGTGTAGGTCATCGGAAACGAGTCGGCGTGCATGCCATTGTTGGCGATGTAATTGTTCTTGCCGCGTTGCCAGATCGTGTTGCTAGAACTGGGGCAAATGAATGTGTCTAGGTGCATTGACGCGTGCGCGCTGTAGCCTTCCGCGGTGCGCGTTTGCGAGCCATTGCCGTCGGCGATGATTGGGTACCTGTCCAGACTCCAGCGTTCATAGGCGGGCTGGTTGTCCAGCTTGCTGAGGATGGCGATCGGCCATCCGGCGATCTTGATATGTCGCGGCACATTGCCCGAGTAGTTGGCTGGGTCGGCTGGGTCGACGCCGCCCGTGAACTCGCCGAACTCTTGCAGGTATCCTGGCATCCGGTCGTTCGTGGAATCGAAGGCAACTGTTGCGATGGCAAGTTGGCGTAGGTTCTCGGCGCAGAGTGCGCGTGCGGCGGTACGTCTGGCTTCCATGACCGCGGGAACGGTCAGCCCCATCAGGATGCCGATGATTGAAATCACGACCAGTATTTCGACCAGTGTGAATCCAGGTGCTGACAGTCCTGCGTTGCGACGTGCTGATTGATGACGTGCTGATTGATGACGTGCTGTGTGTTTGCGAGAGCGCATCACAAACCTCCGATTCAAATTTGAAGAGGCGACCCGAGTAGGGCAAGTTGAGACAAGAACCACATTTTAACGGGGCACGCGCAGGCGACGCAAGGAAAATAAGTGGGGGCGGTATGCCGTGGCGAATGGAGTTCGCCCGGTCATGCCGTCGGTCCATGAAAAAACCGAGGGTCGCTGTGCTTCCCTCGGTTTGCATTTCAATTCGTTGGCTGGTTCAGGCTACCAACGCAAGCCAAACTTTTCGCCGCCCGATGCCGTGTCGTTTCCGCCACGCAGCGGTCCCGAGTGGGCTGGTTTGACCGCGACTTCGCGAATCGGTTCGTCTGGTTCTTCGGCCGGTTTTGATTCGACAGCCGGTGCGTTGACCTGTTTCATCGACAGACTGATTTTTTGCGAATCGCGGTCGAACGACAGCACCTTCACTTCGACTTCTTGGCCTTCGCTGACGAATGCGTCGACACGCGAGACGCGGTGGCTGGCCACTTCGCTGATGTGGACCAAGCCTTCAACGCCGGGGCCAAGTTTGACAAAGCAACCGAAGGCCGCGATCCGAGTGACGGTGCCTTTCAGGATCGCGCCCGGAGCATAATCGGCTTCGGCCGTATCCCAGGGGTTTTCCAGCAGGTCGCGATACGACAAGCCGATCTTGCCCGTTTCTTTGTCGATCTTGTCGATTTGGACTTTGACCTGTTGGCCGACTTCGACGACTTCGCTTGGGTGCGCGACACGATCCCAGCTCAGCTTGCTGATGTGGGTCAGTCCGTCCAGTCCGCCGAGATCGACAAAGGCGCCAAAGTCTTTGACGCTGCGAACGATGCCTTCCAAGGTTTGGCCGACTTCGATTTGTTCGAGCTGTTCCTTTCGCTTCTCTTCGCGTTCGCGTTCAAGAATCGCACGTCGACTAAGGACAAGGTTGCCCCGTCGCTCGTTCGATTCGGTGACGACGCACAAGAATTTCTGATCGACAAATTCGCTGGCGTCTTCGATTCGGTGTTCCGAGATTTGGCCCATTGGGATGAAGCCGCGGCCGCCGCCAACTTTGCATTCCAATCCGCCGGCGTTGTGTCCGGTGATCGTGACTTCGACGACGGTGCCCTCGTCGATGTCTTCCCAGTCCGACGCAACGATCGTGCCGCCTGGCAGCGACAGCACATACAGGCCGTCGCCTTTTTCAAACGCGCGAACTTCGACCTCGATCTGTGATCCGACGACGGGTTCTTCTTTGAACTGCAGAAACGGCACGATGCCTTCGTCCGGACCGCCAAGTCCAACGAACACATGGTCGGCATCGACTTTCAAGACCGTGCCCATCACACGAGCGCCTTCTTCGAGCGGTTCCTTGCGGTCCGGCATGCCAGCCGATCCGCCCATGATGGCTTCGACGTCGGCAGCGGCAAGTTCGGCATCGAGTTCTGCTTGCAGGTCGTCGGATAAACCCATGCGCAGATTCGGCACGGCGACTCGTGACGGAGTCGTTTTGGGACGCGGGATTTTGTCCGGGTCGCTGGTTTCGGTGTTGAACGCGCCAGCCGGCTTGGCTTTCGGTGAAGCCGACTTCTTTTTTGCAGGCTTGCCGCCGGCGTCTTTTGGCTTGACGCCCATTTGTTTGGAAAGCTCTTCCGAGCTGACCGATGGCGACGAAGGCTTGGCCAAGCCAAGTCCACGAGCCGACAAAGGGCCACCGCGAGCAGCTTTGGCGGCGCCTGCAGCCGGCTTTTCAGACGCTGGCTTTTCAGCCGCCGATTGTTCCGTCGCCGGAGTTCCGGCTGCTGGATCGGCCGCCGGATTGTCCGAAGCGATAGGTTGGGTGGGAGTCGCTGCATCCGAATCGGATGGAGTCGAAACGACGTTTGAAGTCGTGTTAGGGTCCGTTTCGGGAGCCGATTGGTCGCCGGTGGTCATCGAGATCGTCAGCAAGGGAACAAAGAAAAAGGAACCGAGGATTAGCCGAGGCAGTCGCTGCCGAACTCGTCACGGCAGCAGCTCGCGTCTTTTAGGCACGAGTCGACATCGCCAGTCTAGCAATCTGGCGGCGCGGTCGGTAGTCTTCGCGGTACCTTGTTTTCCTCGCTTTTCACTGCTTTTGGAGTCTTCTGACCATGCCGGCGATTGATTCTTTTGCCGCCGACTCGCTGGCCTTCCTGGGCGCCGACTGGATCGAAGCGATCACGGCGGCGGCAATGCCCGGTCTGGGCGCGGGGCCGCAGAATACAGATTTGGCCGATCGACTGATTTTGGCAACCCAAAACACCGCTCGTGGTGGAGCCGACATTGCCTGGCCCGGACTGACCGATCACGCCCGCCAGAGCTGTTTTTCAGCGTTTTGGCTGCTTGCCGGCGATTTGGATCGCAGTCATTCGATTAGCCAAGATGACGAATCGCCCGACGGCAGTTTCTGGCACGGCGTCATGCACCGCCGCGAAGGCGATTTCGGAAACGCGAAGTATTGGTTTCGCCGGGCGGGGCAGCATCCTGCGTTTGCCGAGATCGAAAATCGATCGGGCGGAATTTACGGAGACTATTGTTCCTTTACTGACGCCTGCCAAAAGGCCGTTAAAACCGGCAATCACAACGCAGAGCAGTTGATGAAAGTGCAGTGGATCGAGTGGCAGGTGATGTTTAGGCACTGTTCAGGTGGTCACGTAACTTAAAAAAATTTTTTGCGGGTTATCACAAACTTCGCAAGTTGGGGGCAAGAATCCGGGCTAAGCTGACCGATCTTGATTGTGTCAGGCAGAATGAAAGACTCCTTGTGTGGGGCACATTCAAACGTTTTTTGTTCTGTAGACGACAAATAGCGGCTTGGGTTTTTCGATCAGCAAAGTCTTTGGACGATGCCGGTGGGGCACAAAAACCCGAGCCGTTTTTTTTTGCGCCCACAGTTTGGATGAGACTCAGCGGCCTGCAATCAACGGCCTGCTCTTCTGGGTGGTATGGCGTTGTGGCGGCGCGACACTGACGCTGCAAAAACGCCTTCTCGTTTCTATTTTAATTGCCAAACGGCATCCGCGTTTTTGATGCTAAGTTCTTTGTTAGCATGGGTTTAGAGGTTGGGTTCGTGCGCCGGGGCGACCAACGGCATGCCGAGTGCTTGATTCAGCTTTCCGCTGTCCTTTCTTGCGAGTGATTCGTCGATGCTGTGCTGCCTCGATCGATGCTCGGTCGATCGATGCTTAGTCGGTCGATTCTTAGTTATCGGGGACGGCGAAATGATTCAGCCGCAAGTCTCGCCTACCCGGTCCCACCATGCATTGTGTTTTGATCGCCGATCTCGCCGCTCTCGTGTCCCAGCACGGGCCAGCGATCCTGTACCAACGCGAGGCGATTCCACCCGAGGCGATGACCCAGTACTGGGCAACATCGCGAAATCGGTTCGAGCTGTGGCAGCAAGCGGTTGCCCGTTACCAGAAAAACGAGAAGACCGGCGACTTTGCGTCGATGAGGGCTTGGTGGCGGGATCACGTCACGCTGATCGAAGAGATTCTTGTGACCGAAATGCTGACTCGCGTGATCGCGGCGCTGGGAACCGGATTGGACCGTGAAAACTCGACCGACGAAATTTCGCCAATCACGCACGCCGTTTTTCTGACTCACCTAGAAGCCCGCAATCGAATTCAACAGTTGATGCTGACCGGCCGCGGTTGTTCAGTCCAAGATACGGTTCGGCTGAATCGACTTCGCCAAGGCGTCGAGCGGTGGACCGATGCGTTGGTCGGGCGTTTGACAGCCGAGTCCCCCAAGAACATTTGCTATGCGTTCGATGCAAAGCGAGCCACAGAGTACGCCGAGGAAACGCGTTCCTGTGGTGGCCGAGCGTTGCGAGACATGTCGGCTTGGCTGATGAATGCGGCGATGCATGACACGCTGCGCCGACGAACGTCGGCAACCACGGCGCTGCCCGAGGCAAATCGTGCGGTCGTCAAAAGCGTCATGTTGATGCTCCGTCCTGACCTGTTCGACAGTATCGGAACATTAAAATCGCTGTGGCTTCATCGCTTGGAATCGGGCGCCGACAAGGCTGACCGCGTGCTCGATGAACTGGCCGCCGTCGACATCGACGAGGCGCCCACCGCCGACGCGATCGAGATGTCGCGGCACGCGTATTTTCAACGTTGGTGCATGTAACCAATGCGAGCTATCGTGGCGACAACTGATGTTTCCGATGCTTGCTGGGTTTCGGATCTATTGAGCCAGTCTTACGCGGCACACATAGCTGTCCGCCGTGATGTACAGCGTTTTTTCGTCTTTGTCGAACGTGCAATTGCTCGTTCGCTGGTCCGTGATCAAGCGGCCAATTAGCGAGCCATCTGGCTTCATGACATGAATGCCGCCCGGTGCGCTCGCAAAGATGACTCCGCTGCTGTGAACGGCCAAGCCATCCGGTGCGCCAGCAAATTCTTTCTTGGCTTCGGTCGCGTCCGCAATCACGACGCCTTCGCCAAGCGTCTTGTCATCGTTGATTGGAAACGACATCCAAATCGGCTTGTCGGAATCGCTTTGGGCGACGATCAGTGTCTTTTCGTCAGGCGACAAACCGATGCCGTTTGGCCGCGTCAGTTGTTTGGTCAGCAGCGTTAATTCGCCGTTAGCGTCCAGCCGAAAGACGCCACAGAAATCAAGTTCACGCCGTGGGTCCGCCGCTCGTTCGGGCAGCCCGTACGGTGGATCGGTGAAGTAGATCGAACCGGCCGAATCAAATACCAAGTCGTTGGGGCTATTCAATCGACGCCCCTGATAGTTGTCCACGAGCGTTTGTTTTCCGCCGCCGCGAGTCAGCACCGAAATGCGCCGGTCGCCATGTTCGCACGCGGTCAGCCGGTCTTGGCTGTCGAGTGCTAGGCCGTTGCTGCCCGGTTCAAGTCCATAATAAGTGGCTCCGGTGTAACCACTTGGTTGCATGAACAGACTGATTCCGCCCACTTCGGACCAGCGAAAAATGCTGTTCCGCGGAATGTCTGAAAACAGCAAGTAACCGCCATGTTCATCCGATACCCAAACCGGTCCTTCGGTCCAAGTGAACCCGCCGGCCAGGACCTCGATCTTGGTCGTCTCTGCCACCAACGAATCGAGAGCCGGGTCTAGCCGCTCGATCCGCCCCAGGGTCTCGGGCGTTTGGGCAAATAGCAGGCCACTGGAAAAACTTACCAGCGAAACGAAACACAGCAGGATGGCTAAACGCATGACAGACGGATTGGCAATGGGTCAGGTGAACGGGGGGAAATCGCTCACGATTGTAGTTGCATCCCGCCATCCAAAGCTAGATTCGGTGAATCATGTTCCGCGGCGGTTGCCGTACCACCGGATTTGCATTCGGTCACAGTACTGGAATCCCCGTTGGTCGGACCACGGTTTCAGCCACAAAGCGGCTGCGTCCATCGCCTCGACCGTTACGCCCTGCGGCATGATCCAAACGTCGGCTGGTCGGACGCCAAGCTCGTCGATCACCGAAAGGCACTCGTCGTACTCGGCCGCCGAATCGATCACGAACTTGACCTGGAAGTCGTCTGCTCGGTCGATCAGCCGTCGCATCACGTCGATCGGCATTCGCCGCTGCTGGTGCATTTCGGCCCAACGTGGGTGGTCGGTGGCGTCGGGAGTGCTGGCCGACAATTTGGGGCTGATCGACATCAAATCGCAAGGCAATTCGCGGTCAATCGTGCCCGCTGTTTCGATCGTGATGTGAATTTGCAAATCACGAAGCTGCTGGCAAACGGCCGCGATCGCCGGGGGCAGCATCGGTTCGCCGCCGGTTAGCACGACGTGACGCACGCCGGATTGGCGGATTTTGTCGACGATCGATGCCACACTTTGACGGTCGCCCTCGGGTTTCCACGACGCGTATGGCGTGTCACAGAACCAGCACCGCAGGTTGCAGCCGCTGGTCCGCAGGAAATAACTCTCGACGCCCGTCAACTTGCCTTCGCCTTGACGGCTGATAAAGGTTTCACTGATCCGCAGCCCGTCGCTGCTGCCGCGCATCGGATCGTCTACCCTGGTCGGGTCGGCGGAGGCGTGCGAGAATCGAATTTCACCCGTGGAAGTCATTGATAACGAGACGCTAAAATTGAGTAACTCAGATAACTTT
>JBAUHR010000485.1:0-8956 GCA_049680385.1 Rubripirellula sp.
CCTACACGGAAACGGCGACTCAAGTTTACGATGTCCAAGTTCCTTACACGGAAACGATCGAACAACCGTACACCGTGACGGTTCCTTACACCGAACAAGTCTCGCAAAACTACAGCGTGCAAGTTCCCTACACCGAGCAAGTGGCTCAGAACTACCAAGTCCAAGTCCCTGTGACACAAACTCACACTGCTTACCGAACGATCAATCACTGTGTTCCCGTAACGACGATGAAAACCGTCACGCGTGACATGGGCAGCTACCAATGTGTTGCGACGGAAGTCGCTGCAACGCCCGTTTCGCCCGTCAAATCGTGCTTGTCACGAGGACGTGGCTTGATCGGTGGATTGCTAGGCGGACTTGGTTGTGGATGCAGCAGTTGCTGTGCTGATCCTTGCGTCGACCCATGTGCCGATCCTTGTGCAAGTGGTGTTGTTGGTGACGCTTGTTGCCCAACGATCGTTTATCGCAAGGTTTACGTTCCAAACTTGGTTTGCGAACAAGTTCCCGTGACGACCTATCAAACGCAAACGTCACAAGAGCCTTACACCTACACGACAACTAGCTACACCTGCGAAACTCGCACTCGCATGGTTCCGGTGACTCGCTGCCGCACGGAAACTCGTACTCGCACGATCAACGTGACCAAGTACAACACGGAAACTCGCAGCCGTTCAGTTCCAGTCACTCGTTGCCGCACCGAACAACGTACTCGCACCTACAACGTGACGAAGTATCGCACCGAAACTCGCAGTCGCGAAGTTCCTGTGACACGGACACGTTTGGAAACTCGTACTCGCGAAGTTCCTGTGGTGACGATGAACACTGAAACCCGTAGCCGCATGGTTCCAGTTCCGCGAACTCGCACCGAGACTCGTACTCGTACGATTCCTTACACCGAGTTCACCACCGAAAGCCGAACTCGGATGGTTCCGGTTCAACGTTTCCGTCAAGAAACACGAACTCGCCAATATCAAGTCACCAAGTGCCGCACCGAGACTCGCTCGCGTATGGTTCCCGTGACGACAATGTCGACTGAAACACGGACTCGTATGGTTCCTGTCACTCGTACTCGTTTGGAAACCCGCACTCGCATGGTTCCCCACACGACAATGACGACCGAAACTCGTACTCGCACCGTCAATCGTACGCGTACCGAAACTCAGTCGCGAAGTCGCCAAGTCAACTTCACGGTTTGTGTTCCTGAGCAACGCGTCCGCAACTACAACGTCACCGTCTATGACAACGTGACCGAGCAGATTCCGGAAACGTACACGGTTTGCGTACCAGTTCAAGCAACCCGCAGCGTTCAAGTTCGCGTTTGCCGACCTGTGACCGAAACGATTCAAGTTCCGGTTTACAACTACGGCAGTTCGATGATGTCGTCGGGCCCGGCCGTTGAAAGCGAAAGCTTTGGCGGTTCGGTGTTGGGCGAATCGATCATCAGCGAAGGCAGCCACAGCCATGGTGCCGTGATGGAAACGGGCGCTGGTTGCACGAACTGCAACTAGTTTCCTACTAGCGTTCAATTCTCCGCGTCTTGTTGACGTTGGAAAAAACGAAAGCCTCGGTGTCGCAAGATGCCGAGGCTTTTTCGTTGTCTGACCAATCAATCCAAACCAAGCACGCTGATCCCTGTGCGGCGACAATGTCCAGTGCACGAACGATTTGTCCCTCAGTTGACCACCCCAGCCATCCACATTGTTTTCTTACGCGGTGCCAACGGACAGATTGCAATTCTCCGACTCGGTTACGTCTTTCCAGCGAGCGACATCCCGTTCAATCCGCTTTCACTTTACCTGGTTCCCGATTGTGCTGCGTGACGTTAACCGTCGATTTCATCGTCGTCGTGCAGGGTTCCGCATGCCTGGTGCCGCTTACTTCTTACGATAAACCGCACGGTCCTTTGCGTAGGTTTCCGCATCCGGGATCTCGACGGATTCTGGATTGGCTTCTTCCATCAAACGTTTCAGCAGCGGTCGGCACCAACCGCAGCCCGTGCCGGCGCCGTAGCAGTCCGACAGTTGGCTGGCCACGGTTGGCCGGTTGACGCGAATGTACTGGATCACTTTGCGCCGCGAGACGTGAAAGCACAGACACAGTTCTTGGTCTTCGCTGCTCATCCGTTGGCGCCGTCGGTGATCAACCACGTTGCGATGCGGCACGCATCTAAGTAGTCGGCAATCATCAGTCGCTCGTCAGCGGTGTGAATGTTGCTTTGTCCGCATCCCATCGTGACCGCTTCGATGCCGTGCAGGAACAACCAGTTGGCGTCGAGTCCACCGTTGGAAACTTCGGCGAACGGCGTGCGGCCAAAGTGTCGTACTGCGACCATGGCGGCTTCGATCGAGGGATGATCGTCGGCGAGTTTGAACGAGTCATAGTCAACGTTGGAATCGAATTCGACGCTGCCGGACCGTCCATCGTCCGTCGTGACCGTGGCGGCAGCCCGTTCAAAGGCTTCACGGATCTCACGCACGATTCGAGTTCGCATTTCGGAATCGTGGCTGCGTGCTTCGGCTCGCAACGTGACTTCGGGGGTGATCACGTTGGTGGCTTCGCCGCCTTGAATCAGGCCAACGTTTGCGGTGCCCACGCCGCAGTCTTGGACGACTTTGCCCAGCCAGCCGCGTGCGTCCAGATCGGCGATTGCTCGGGCCGCCATCACGATCGTGCTGGCACCTTTTTCGGGTGCGACGCCGGCGTGCGATGGGACGCCAGTCAGCTTGATCGACATCCGTTCGCCGCCGATCGCACCGATGGTCAGTTTCTCGACCGAGCCGCCGTCAAAATTGAAGGCGCGGTCGACCTTGCCGATCATCGCTTTGTCGATGTTTTTGGCGCCGTGCAGGCCAATTTCTTCTTGGATCAAGAAACTGATCACCGCCGGCGGGAAATTTTCGTCGCCGCGGGCCATTCGCTCGATGATCGCGGTCAGGATCGCACCGCAACCGGCTCGGTCGTCGGCACCCAGGCCTGTCGCGACACTGCTGCGAACCTGGTCTCCATCGATCACCGGCTGGCTACCAACGCAGATGGGGACGGTGTCCATGTGAGCGGAAAGCAGGGTTCGGGTGCCGTCGCCATTACCGGGCAGCGTCACGATCAGGTTTCCACAATCACCGGGCAGTTTGGTTCGCGTGTTGGCGTCGTCGAACTGAATTTGCGACGCATCGACGCCAGCTTCCTTTAGCAAGTTGACGATTGCCGCGGCGACGGCCGCCTCCTGGCCGCTCTTACCGGGGATCTGGGTGATGGCCATAAATCGGTCCAGAGCAGCCTGGGCGTCGACTTCGTGGGGATTCGCAGCTTCGTTCTTTGGGTTGGGCACGTTACACTCGGTAGGAACAGGTGATGTGACAATCGCTTGCTCAATCATCCCCGTTTCCGGCCGCCATCTCAACACCGCCAAATTTCTTGTGAACCTGCCCGTCATCGATTCGAATGTTTCCGCCAAGCCTGTCGCCGCCCAACCGGCCGATCCTCGGCGTCACCTGTTGGACGTTTCGCTTGACGAACTGAAGGAATGGTTAGTCAATAGCGGCCAACCCGGCTTTCGCGCCAAGCAGATCGTTCACTGGGTTTTTCAACGCCGTGTCAGCGATTTTTCGCAGATGAGCGACTTGCCGAAGGGGTTACGAGAGAAACTGGACGAGTCATTTCGCATCTGGGTGACGGGCGAGGCCGCGCTGGTGACGTCATCCGACGGGACCGACAAGTTGCTGGTTCGGTTGCCCGATGGCGGCGAAGTCGAATGCGTGTTGCTGCGAGACGGGGTCCGCCGCAGCATCTGTGTCAGCAGCCAGGTCGGCTGTGCGATGGGCTGCGTGTTTTGCGCTAGCGGGCTTGATGGCGTCGATCGAAATTTGACGATGGGCGAGATTCTGGAACAGATGCTTCGCTTGCAGGCTCGGCTAGACGAAGGCGAACGGCTCAGCCATATCGTGATGATGGGTATGGGCGAACCGCTTGCCAACTTGAACAACGTATTGGGCGCGTTGGACGTCGCTCGCAGCAAAGACGGGTTGGCGATCAGTCCACGTCGAATCACGATCAGCACGGTCGGGTTGCCGCCAGCGATCGATCGGCTTGCCAGCGCCGAAGTACCGTACAACCTAGCCGTCAGTTTGCACGCGCCCAACGATGAACTGCGCGACCAACTGGTACCGGTCAATCGAAAGATCGGCGTGCAAGCGGTTTTGGATGCGGCGGATCGTTACTTTGATTCCTGTGGCCGCCGGTTGACGTTCGAATACGTTTTGCTCGGCGGTCTGAACGACTCGGATGACGAGGCTCGGCAACTGGCTTCGTTGTTGCGCAAGCGAACGGCGATGTTGAATGTGATCCCGTACAATCCGGTCGAAGGCCTGCCGTACAAAACGCCAACCAAACGAGCGATTGATAATTTCCGCACGATCCTTGAAAACGGCGGCGTGAATGTTCAGTTTCGCCAACGCAAAGGCGGCGAAATTGATGCCGCATGCGGGCAACTTCGCCGCAACCGAGACTCAATCAAAACGAAAACTTAGGAACGCAACATGGCAGTTGAAATCGACATCGAGTACGCGGGCAATCTTCGCTGTGACGCCGTTCACGGTCCTAGCGGAATGAAACTGCATACCGACGCGCCCACGGACAACGGTGGCCAAGGTTCATCGTTTTCACCAACGGATTTAGTGGCCACGGCGCTTGGCAGTTGTGTGATGACAATCCTGGGCTTGGTGGCTGATCGTCACGAGCTTGACCTAACGGGAACTCGCGTCCACGTCGAAAAAGAAATGGTCGCTGATCCGGTCCGCCGAATTGGTTCGCTGCGGACGGTCGTGACCGTTCCCGCAGGTGTCTCGATCGACGATGCGATGCGAACACGTTTGGAAACCGCGGCGCGAAAGTGTCCGGTACACCAAAGCCTGCACGCCGATATCGATGCACCGATCGATTTTGTCTACGCGTAGGTCGAGCGTTAGATTCGCTTCAGCACGAACACGGCATCGGTTAGGTCGTTGTCGAATTCTCGTTGCTCGTCGATTTCGTAATCGAAGTCGTAAATGCCCTCGATCGCCAGCACATCGGACACTTTCGCGAGCAGTTTCTTGGCCTGCGCGGGCGTGTAGATGCGCAGCGGAAACTCGCTGCGGATCTTTTCGACTTTACCGTTTCGTTTGACGGCTTTGACGGAAACTCGCAGCAGTTCTTGGCGTTTCTTACGATCAAAATCCATCACTCGCAGCGTGACGCTGACGTTTGTTCCGCCGTGACTGGCCCGCCATCGCTCGGTGCATTCAGGATCGGCATCCATTGGGATCAAGTGAAACCCCAAGATATAGATTCCCCCGACTCGCAGGTTCGCGGCGACACTGCGCAGGTGCTTTTCCGCGGCGGCTTCGTCCAGCAAGTGGCGAAACGTGTTGAACGTGCAAAACGTCGCATCAAACGGCTCGTCGAAATCCATTTCGGTCATGTCACCAAGCACATAGGTGCCGGGCAACTTTCGCCGTTTCATCCGATCGCGCAGGTACTTCAGCATCGGTGGACTGAGGTCCAATCCGGTGACGTCATAGCCTTTGGCCGCCATCCCGACGACCAGCCGACCACTGCCGCAGCCAGGTTCGAGCAGTCGTTTGACTTTGCCATCCGCAAATTTGTCGAACGCTTGTTCAAAAAACGCGACCTCGGCATCCGTTTCGTCGCGGAAGACCATGTCAAAGTACTGGGGGTGGTCGTACCAAGTTGCCATCGGAAAACCAGAGATTCGAATTTTGAGGTCAAGGAATCGGCAACTTTACTGGAGAGCGCGTCGGCCTTCGCCCGCCTGTTTCCACGTTGCAACCGCGGCATCCGACACTGACGTTCCGCGCAGGTCAAGCCGTTTGAGACTTGGCAATCGTGAAAGATGTTGTTCCAGTCCCACGTCGGTCACTGTCGTCGCTCGCAACCGGATCACTTCCAGACCGGTTAGCAGCGATAGTTTGGCGAGCCCGTCGTCGCTGACTTGCGAGTCGTTCAGATCGAGTTCGCGAAGGTTGGCCATGCCCTCGATGTAATCGAGCGTTTGGTCGGTGACGTCGGAGTTTGCCATTTGCAGGACCGTCGTTTCGGGATGCTGCGTCAGTACTGCGTAACTGTCCCGATCCCAACCGGTCAACGTGATGTGCTTTTCGCCTTGCACCAATTTGACTCGCGGCCCGAGATCGACGTCACCGATCCGCGTGTAGACCGCCGGCGTGACGATTGCAGCAACGCCAAACACCATCATCAACAGCGGCCATTTCAAACGTCTCCAGTGTCCCGATACGAACATGGCCAACAACCAAGCCAGTCCGGCAAACACCAGGATGAACCCGGAATAAAAGAGAAGCTCGGTCGCTAAGTACATGGGTCGAATTGCCGTCGAAAATTGGAAAGTGCGTGGCGAGCAAAAGCGACGCTAGGATAGCCGCGACAATCACACGAAGAACATCACCAATGGAGAACATCGTGAACATTCAAGCACTTGCGTGGATCTACAGTATCGCAACTCTGATCGGATTCGTCTTTACCTTAGGTGTGATCATTTTCATTCTGGTCACGGTGAAGGATCGGTCTGGTGCAAAGACGTATGCGTTAGCCGGATTCGGCATGCAATTGTTTCTAACCGTGCTGAGCGCGATTGCCCCCATCGCGATGGGGCAAATGTTGACAGCCGAATCAATGGCGATGGCCATGGGATTATTCAACGTTGGTGCCAGGCTATTTGGCATGATCGCGACCTGTTTTATCGTGGCCGCCATTGTGGTTGGGCGTAGGACGCCGAATGGGGCTGAACCGATCGCCGCGACCCTAGCCCGACCCGAAAGCGGGAATCCCTACCAACCTTGATCGTTGCTAAGATACGGTTCGTACAAACGTCAACGCCCAATTCGAATACCCCACCGACTCTGATGCAAACCTTCTTTTCTGTTCGCCGGTTCACGTTTCTGATCGCCGCGGTCGCGTGCCTGACCGCTGTTTCGTGTTCGGGCCCCAGGCGTGGCCCGAGCGCCGTTGATGCGGATGCTGAAACTGAATTCACGACGACGGATTCAGGGCTGAAGTACCGTATTCTACGAAAAGGATCGGGCGAAAAGCCTGTCGCGACCAACCGGGTTACGGTCGATTATTCAGGCTGGCTCGATAGTGGCCAGATTTTCGATTCGTCCTACAACCGCAACGAGCCAACCACTTTCTTGCTGACTCAAGTGATCCCCGGTTGGACCGAGGGGCTGCAGTACGTCAGCAAGGGTGGGATGATCGAGCTCGAAATCCCCTCGAACCTAGGCTATGGACCGGGCGGAACCCCAGGAATCCCGCCCAATTCGACTC
The DNA here is from genome assembly GCA_049680385.1 of Rubripirellula sp. Taxonomy (GTDB): domain Bacteria; phylum Planctomycetota; class Planctomycetia; order Pirellulales; family Pirellulaceae; genus Rubripirellula. Next base: position 7,339 of record JBAUHR010000485.1, read on the forward strand.
TTCACTTCAAAGTCGAACTGCACGAAATCCGCTGACCCTGAGGTGGCCTTCTGTTCACTTCTCCGGCGTTGCTTTGGACTGTGATTGACACTGAAACCAGCGCCCTTATGCTTTCGGCACTGATTCAAGAGCCATTTAACGACGAACTTCATGATTCACCCCCGAGGCCTCCATGGGTTCGGGGGTTTTTTCGTACTCCTGTCTTTCGCGTAATTTTCCATCGACAATTCTCGCCAAGAACAGACTCGCCCAAAACAGATTGCGACCATGACCGATCGAACGATTCAGATCTACGACACGACCCTTCGCGACGGTTCACAGGGCGAAGGCGTCAGTTTTTCGTTGCAGGACAAGTTAAACATTGCTCGTCGCTTGGCAGAAATCGGCATCGACTTCATCGAGGGCGGCTACCCGTTGTCGAACGAGAAGGACGTGGCGTTCTTTCAACAGATTCGCAAAGACAACCTCGGTGACACCAAAGTGTGCGCCTTCGGCATGACTCGGCGCCGTTCGATGAAGGCGGCGGACGATCCCGGCATGAAGGCGTTGGTTGCCGCCGAAACCCCGTGCATCACTTTGGTCGGCAAGACGTGGGACTATCACGCGACCGATGTTTTGAACGTGACGCTAGACGAAAATCTAGCCATGATTGGCGAGAGTGCTGAGTTCCTGGGCCGTGGCGCCGAAGTGATCTACGATGCCGAACACTTCTTCGACGGCTACAACGCCAACCCCAAATACGCGATTGAAACCTTGCGAGCCGCCGCTGCGGCGGGCGCAAAATACATGGTGTTGTGCGACACCAACGGTGGAACGCTGCCGGAACAGGTTGCCGAGATCACTCGCGCGGCAATCGAGGGAACGAAAGACTACGGCGTTCAGATTGGTATCCACACCCACAACGATGGCGAGCTTGCGGTTGCTAATTCGCTGGCGGCCGTGGACGCCGGTGCCACGCAAGTGCAAGGCACGATCAACGGCATCGGCGAGCGTTGTGGCAACGCCGACTTGATCTCGGTGATGGCGAACTTGGCGCTAAAGAAAAAGGGTTACCAAGTGCTGGGCGGTCGCGACATGAAGCACCTGACCGAACTGAGCCGGTATGTCTACGAGACCGCCAATTTGCAGTGGCGTGGGGGACAGCCTTTTGTCGGTCAAAGCGCGTTTGCCCACAAAGGCGGAATGCACGTTCACGCAATCAACAAAGCAGCCAAGACCTACGAGCACATTGACCCGGCATTGGTTGGCAACGAACGCCGGATTTTGGTCAGCGAACTGTCCGGTCGCAGCAACATCGTGGCGATCGCAACCGAGCACAACATTCAAGACGACCGAGTCTTGATGGACAAAATTTTGGCCGAAGTGGTAAGGCTAGAAAACAAGGGATACCAGTTCGAAAACGCTGGCGCGTCTTTCGATTTGCTGATCAAAAAGTTATCAGACACCTTTCAACCGCACTTTACGCCGATCAAGTACCGTATCGTGGCCGGCGATCGTGATTCAGCCGAAGGCGGCGTGTTCGCCGAAGCAATCATCAAGCTGAAGGTCGGTGAGGAGTTGTGGTTTGACGCTGCCGAAGGTCACGGCCCGGTCAACGCGCTCGACGCGGGGCTGCGAA
>JBAUHR010000486.1:0-4604 GCA_049680385.1 Rubripirellula sp.
AACGCAACTCTTGCCGAGTTACCACTACGTCAGATGTTGATCAAGTGAAGCTTAGGTCGATATCGTCACCAGATGCTAAACTGCCAAAACGCTTCACTGGGCACCCGTCGTGCCGAACACAATTGGCATCCAGCTTGCGTCGAGAAGAAACGTAAACTGGAAGTTTACGCCACCGATTAATCGCGCGCCGCTGACTCACAACTTGAAGACAATCGACACTGATGAACCTTTCTCGATCCACGCTGATCACTGCGTTATTGCTTGTCGCAGCCACGACCATTCTTGCTGATGAACAACAACCCAATATTATCGTGCTGTTTGCCGATGACCTTGGTTATGGGGAACTTGGTTGCCAAGGAAATCCACAGATCCCTACGCCCCATATCGACTCGATCGCCAGCAATGGGGTGCGTTTCACCGACGGCTATGTCGCGGGCCCCAATTGCAGTCCGTCGCGGGCGGGACTGCTGACAGGACGGATTCCGACTCGGTTTGGTTATGAGTTCAATCCCATCGGTGCGGTCAATGAACAGCCTGGCGCCGGTCTGCCGCCCGAGGAAGTCACGATTGCCGAGACGTTGCAGAACGCCGGTTACACCACGGGCTTGATCGGCAAATGGCATCAGGGTGGCACGGCGGACTATCACCCCCTTCGGCACGGCTTCGATGAGTTCTTTGGATTTTTGCATGAGGGTCACTACTTCGTGCCGCCACCGTACAAGGGTGTCACGACGATGCTGCGTCGCAAGCGTCTGCCAAATGGACACTCGGGCCGTTGGGTTGGGAATAAAGGACTCGTCTATACCGATCACATGGGCGGTAACGAGCCCGATTACGATGCCGACAATCCCATCACTCGCGGTGGTCAGCCCGTTGTCGAAACCGAATACCTGACCGATGCGTTTACTCGCGAAGCTGTTGATTTTATCGACCGTCACGATGACAAGCCGTTCTTTCTGTATCTCGCCTACAACGCGGTCCACAGTCCACTGCAGGGAGCGGACGCGTACATGGAGAAGTTTTCGCACATCGAGGACATTCATCGGCGCATCTTTGCCGCCATGCTGTCGAACATGGATGACAGTGTGGGAGCCGTGATGGCTCAGTTGCGAAAATCGGGCCTTGAAGAGAACACGATTGTTTTTTTCCTAAGCGACAATGGAGGTCCGACTCGCGAACTGACTTCCAGCAATTTGCCTCTGCGAGGATCGAAAGGGCAAATGTATGAAGGCGCGTTGCGAGTACCGTTCATGATGCAGTGGAAAGGCAAGATCCCGGCGGGCCAGGTTTATGAAAAACCGGTCAGTTCATTCGACATCTATGCGACCGTCGCAGCCAACTGTGAAGGTGTCAACGCGCCCACGGTCGTCGAGGGCGTTGACTTGGTTCCCTTCGTCACCGGCAAGAAAACCGGCACGCCTCACGAGACGCTGTTTTGGCGTCAGGGTGGTAGGTGTGGATTACGGCACGGCGATTGGAAGCTTGTTCGGATGGGCGGTTTTAGAGGTCCCGGCAATGCGAAGTGGGAACTCTATGACCTCTCGAAGGATCTTTCCGAGGAAACGAATCTCGCTCAAACAAACTCCGCACGTCTCGCCGAATTGGTGCAGTTGTGGGAAAAGATGAATGGCGAAATGGCAGAGCCGTTATTCTAAGTATTGCCGTTATTTTTAGTATTAAGGGATCGTTGATGATTCCGCAGGAACAAAATAAGCCGACGCCTACGCGAGAGACTCCTGATGTTTCTCTTGCCTAAACATCGGGTTACCTATCTGTCGCTTCATTCCGTCGGTATTGGACACTTCACTGGCTAAGTAAACAATTCATGAATTGGTATTCAAAATTTCTTGCTTGCGCAATTAGCGTTTTCGCCCTTTCTGCTACCGCCGCTGATCCCGTCGACTTTGTGCATCAGGTCGTGCCTATTCTGAAGGAGCATTGCAGCGAATGCCACGCGGGCGAGGAGTCCAAGGGCGGCTTCTCGATCAACACGCGAGGTCTGTTTCTTGACGGTGACATTGCTGTGCCCGGGGACGCGGCCGAGTCCTATTTCATCGACTTGATCGAGGAAACTGATCCGGACGTCATGATGCCGCCCGCGAACAAGCCGCGTGTCCCAGCGGCGGAGATCGCAATTCTTAAACGCTGGGTCGATCAGGACATGTCCTGGGACGCAGGATACACGTTCGGGGTACCTGTCTACGAACCGCCGCTTCGGCCTCGTCGTCCCGAACTTCCCGCCGCCGTTGATGGTCGAACGAATCCCATCGACCGAATCATTGATCGCTCTTTGGCCGCAGGCGGGCGCGAACGTCCCGAACCGCTCGACGATGCCACGTTCCTGCGACGGGTTTCTCTCGACCTTGTCGGGTTGCTGCCTACGCCGGACGAAGCACTCGCGTTCTTGGCCGACACTGCACCCGACAAACGCGTTCGCCTGATCGACGACCTTCTCGCACGGGAAATCTCCTACGCCGATCACTGGCTCACCTTTTGGAACGACCTGCTGCGCAATGACTATGCGGGGACGGGATTCATCACCAACGGGCGTACTCAGATCAGCGGCTGGCTGTATGAATCCCTGGTCGGCAACAAGTCCTTCGATGCGATGGTTTGCGAACTGATCGCCCCGACCGATGACAGCAGTGCTGGCTTCATCAACGGGATCAAATGGCGGGGGACAGTTAGTGCGGGACAGACGCTCCCGATTCAATTCTCCCAGAGCGTTTCACAGTCGCTGCTGGGCATCAACATGAAGTGTGCTTCCTGCCACGACAGCTTCATCGACCGCTGGACTCTCGCAGAGGCTTACGGCCTCGCCGCTATCTACGCCGACGAACCCCTCGAACTTCATCGCTGCGACAAACCCACGGGCGAAAAAGCTGTTGCCGCTTTTCTTTTCCCCGAGATTGGAAACGTCGACGCCAGTGCGCCGAAGCAGGAACGCCTCAAACAACTCGCTGAACTTCTCGTCCATCCCGAAAACGGTCGCGTTCCACGAACGATCGTCAACCGGCTTTGGGGGCAACTCATGGGCCGTGGCATTGTCCATCCCCTCGACGCCATGCAAACCGAGCCTTGGAACGCTGACCTTCTTGACTGGCTTGCCATCGATTTTCACGAACACGGCTTCGACTTGAAGCACACACTGCGGCGCATCGTTACTTCGCAGGCCTACCAGAGTCGCGCCGCTGTGAACGGGAACGTCGACGAAGATGACTACGTCTACGACGGCCCCCGAACCAAACGCCTGACGGCGGAACAATTCCGCGATGCGATTTGGCAGGTCACCGGCACGGCCCCCGGCGGTTACGATGCGCCGTTTGCCCGCGGTATCATCCCGCCCGGTCTGCAGGAAAAACTCTCCTTTCCCAGTTCGTGGGTCTGGGGTAAATCGGTCGATGACGGTGGCATCCCAATGCACGGCGAGAAGGTTCTGCTGCGCCGCGACTTCAAACCGGCAAAGAAAGTTCGCTCTGCCGGTCTTGTCGCCGCCGCCGACAACATCTTCGTCCTCTACCTCAACAACCGTGAAATTCTCAGGGGTGAGAAATGGGACAACCTGCAGACCACGTCGCTCGCCTCCCAGATCAAGGCCGGTCAAAACCGCTTCCTGATGGTCGCTGAGAACACGGGACCAAAACCGAATGCCGCCGGCGCTTTCGCTGCCCTGCGCATCGAATACGAAGATGGCAGTGACGAAGTCATCGTTACCGATCCTTCCTGGCAGGTCAGCGAAACGGTTCCCGCCGGGACACGCCCGGGGAAATGGGAACTCGACAAACTCACGTGGGAAAATGCCCGCCGCGTTCAAAACAAGAGTTGGCAGGAAAAGACCGACGCGCGACTCGGCGAAACGCTCGCCAAGGCGTCCGTCGGCAGCGAGCAGATGATCCGTGCCTCGCTCCTAGAATCCGACGACCTGATGACATCACTCGGACGCCCCAACCGTGACCAGATCGTCACTTCCCGGCCCAACGAAATTTCGACACCGGAAGCCGTCGACCTCTCCACAAACGCGACTCTCATCGAAGACCTTCGCATCGGCGCGGAAAACTTGATCGACCAAAACGAAAACGCCAAGCCCGAGGCTCTCATCGAAGAAATTTATCTGGCACTCCTAACACGCTACCCCACCAAGGAAGAAGAGTCGCTGCTGCTTGCGAATTTGCCCGCCGACCCCAGCGTCGAAGTCCTTACGGACGTCCTCTGGGCGGTCACGATGACCCCGGAATTCTTCCTCATCCGATAAAGACTCAATCGTCATGAAATTTGAAATCGACCCTACCGCGCCAGAACCCATCGTCCGCCGAGACTTCCTTAAAAAACTCTCCGCCGCCTCCACCGCGGCCTGGATGTCCGGCGCTCCTCAGCTTGTCCGAGGCAGCGAACATCAACACCCTGCGGCCCGCGCCGACGCCTGCATTGTTTTGTGGATGGCGGGAGGCATGGCAGCGCCGGAAACCTTCGACCCCAAACGCTACGCCCCCTACGAGAGCGGCATGGCGGTCGATTCGGTTCTCAGCACTTTTCCGTCCATCGACACCGCCGTTTACGACATCAAAATTTGCGCCGGCCTAGAAAATATTGCAGGCGTCATGGAC
>JBAUHR010000487.1:0-1594 GCA_049680385.1 Rubripirellula sp.
AGCTTAGGTCGATATCGTCACCAGATGCTAAACTGCCAAAACGCTTCACTGGGCACCCGTCGTGCCGAACACAATTGGCTGGAAGCCTATGCCACTTGATTGCCGGCAATGTTTTTTACGCGGTCGCGATTCATCTCGCAGCAACTAAAACTGCCACGCGGCTCGGATGCCGACGCCATCGCTTAGGTCGATACGAATGTTTTCGCGTTCGTATTCGATGCGGCGGCCAAACGTGTAGACGGCTTCGATGTTGAATCCGCGATTGCCGGCTCCGATCACTTCATAGCCGCCGATCACTTCGTAGGCTCGAATCGTTAGCTCGTCCGACGTTCCGCTTGATCGTTGCACTGCCCATGTGTTGCCGCCGATGCCGGCGCCGACGAATGCCCAGCCTTCGGCTTGGCCGCCGTTTTTCCACAATCGTCGGGCAAGCCGCGGACGTGGCATCGTCGCGTCGAGTTTCCACCAAGGCGTTGGCAAGTAAACCAAACCAAACGCCGGCAACAAGCCGATGTCATTGCGGTCAAAGTAAACGACACCCGCGGACAGCGTTAAATTGGGACGCGGCTTCCAATTCAACAACGCCAATCCGAACATTCGAAAACCACTGTCGGATGTTTCGAAGTCGCTTCGCACTGATGGGGTTAACACAACGGTACTCGAAAAGACTTCGGACCATTTCCGTTGGTTCAAAATCGTGATGCCCGTGCTGTAGACGGACCCCGGCACGTCGATGTTGGTCGGTCCGTCCAAGTGATCGGCTCGAAAGAATGGCCGGAACCCAATGACGTTGTCCATGGATCCGCCGGTGATCACACCAAGTGGAAACCCAAAACTAATCCTTGCCTCTTCAAAGGTTTGGTTCATTCGGCTCGCGACGCTATTGCTGCCAGTGTCCCATAGATGTCCGCCGAGCAATTCAGTTCCCTGATAGAAACTTTGCCGAAACCGCTCGATCGGTGCTTCGCCGGCGGCGTGCCCCGCCATCATCGACGCGACTGAATCGGCGGGCATGTAGACAGTTGGTGGATAGATTCCGTCCATCGTAGGATCGATGATCGGGCCACTCAGAATCATGTCGCTGACGGAACGATCGCCAAAATTCGGATCATGGACGACCCGGTCCGAAAAAGCGTGTTGGCCAAACAGCGGGTCTTGAGATGCATATCCGCGTAATACATCTGACCGAGAAATCGTTTGAGCGTTTGAACTAGGCATGCCCCATCCGGCAACGGCGCAAATGGTCGCCAGCGAACTGGCAAGGCAAAATTGCGACAACCGCATAGCAGGCTCCAGGAATCGAAGGACATCCCGACTGCTACCAAAGTGATGACAGGCGTGGCAACCGAGATCTCGCGACAGAACCGGAATCGAGTCCCCCTAAGTGGATTGTGGTTTTGTTCCAATCGAGCTGGTGAATTGCAGCGAATGGTCACAAGTCTCAATTTTTATGAATTCGCGAAAAAAACTTCGGGTTCCAGCAGTTTGGGCTGCGGTAAACCGCAAGAGAATGCGATACTCTGTGTGGGCAAAGGAGTGCTTAGGCACTCTGGCGCTTTGAGAGCTTTGCCAGTGCCCCGGCAAAGCTCTTGGT
>JBAUHR010000488.1:0-8867 GCA_049680385.1 Rubripirellula sp.
TAGCGAGCCAGATCGAGCCAACGTCGTGCCCAACGTTCACCGTAGCGAGGTGACGCAAGCAGATCATCCACGATTTTCGCGTACGCAGCGGGCGAAGGGTCGGCTGCGAATGCGTCGGCAACATCCACCGGCGGCGGCAGCCCAATCAAATCCAAGTACACGCGTCGAACCAGCGTCAGCGGATCCGCGGGTTCCGATCGCTTGCGTCCGGCAGCCTTCAATTTGGCGTCAACAAAATGGTCAATCGGATGGGCGCCGTCCGGAACGGGTGACCGGACGGGTACGGCGAATGACCAATGCTGTTCGTAGGGCAAACCTTCGTCGACCCAGCGCCGCAGCACCGATCGTTTGGCGTCATCAAGCGGCTTGTTCGCCGCTGGTGGCGGCATCATTTCATCGGGGTTGGACGAAGCGATCCGGCGAAGGACTTCGTCTCCGTCCGCTTCTTCGGGCAAATCCAACCGCAGACCGGCTTCGCGACTTTCTTCATCCGGCCCATGGCACGAAAAGCAGTGTTTCGACAGCAATGGTCGAACGTCACGGTTGTACGACACACGTTCATCCGCACCCGCGCGACTGCACGCAACGAACAGAAAGAGCAAGACGATAGGAATGCGCATCAGGCAGCGAGTCCAGGTGAAGTCAGTGAATCGGCGACGGTCCCGCCAAGATGTCGTGGATCACGCGGGTCTCTTTGACGCCCGTTAACTTTTCGTCCAAACCTAAGAACGGAAACGTCAACTTGTTGTGGTCGATCCCCAACTGGTGCAGGATCGTGGCATTGAAGTCGCGAACGTGAACAGGATTTTCGACGATATTGTAACTGAACTCGTCCGTTTGGCCGTACGAGATCCCCGGCTTGATCCCACCACCGGCCATCCACGCCGTGAAGCAACGAGGATGGTGATCGCGTCCATAATCCGTCGTCGTCAGTTTGCCTTGGCAATAGGTCGTCCGACCAAACTCACCCGCAAACACCACCAACGTATCGTCCAGCAGACCGTTCTGTTTCAGATCGGTCAGTAAGCCGGCGATGGGCTGATCCACGTCCATCGCTTGCCCGCGAAGTTTTGCTGGCAGTCCCTTGTGATGGTCCCAACCGCGGTGGAACAGTTGCACGAATCGAACGTCACGCTGAACCATTCGCCGAGCCAACAAACAGTTCCGCGCAAACGAACCGCTCTTGCCAACTTCGGGACCATACAGATCCAGCACATTTTGCGGCTCGTCCGAAACGTCCGCCAACTCAGGCACCGACATTTGCATTCGGAACGCCATCTCTTGTTGAGCGATGGTGGTCATGATTTCTGGGTCACCGACTTGATGCAGATGTTCCTGGTTCAACTTTGTGACCAAGTCCAACATTTTGCTTCGGTTGGCTCGATCAACACCGGCCGGATTGGACAAGAACAAAACAGGATCGCCCGACGGCTGGAACGCGACGCCTTGATGCTTGGTCGGCAAGAAACCCGATCCCCACAACCGGCTGTACAGCGCCTGAATATTGGCTTGGTCGCCCGACCAATACGCGGAACTTAGAACCACAAAGTCCGGCAAGTTTTCGTTGATCCGGCCAAGCCCGTAACTCAGCCATGCGCCCAGAGAAGCTTTGCCAGGAATTTCCGACCCGGTGCAAATCAGCGTCTTGCCAGGGTCGTGGTTGATCGCGTCGGTATGCATCGACTTGATCAAACAGATGTCGTCGATCTTGGTTGCCAAGTGCGGCAAAACTTCGCTGAGGTAGGTCCCGTTTTCGCCATGCTGCGAAAACTTGAACATCGACGGCGCGATACGTTGCTCTTTGCCTCGCGTCATCGCGGTCACGCGCTGCCCGTTGCTGACCGACGACGGCAACGGCTCTTGAAACAGATCCGTCAGGCCTGGCTTGTAATCGAACAAGTCCAATTGGCTTGGCGCGCCCGCCATGAACAAAAAGATCACCCGTTTCGCTTTCGCCGGATGATGCAAACCATTCATCGCGCCGGCGGATGCGGACGCGTTCTTTCCCGCGGCCAACGAACCGAGGATCGATCCCAACACGGGCGTTCCCAGTCCAGCGGCGGCGAGTCCTTCGGCGGTGCTGCGCAAGAATTCGCGACGTCCATTATTCATGAGTCTTTACCCTGTCGAGATTAAATATCGAGTGAACGATCATGGCCATCGCAGCCAAATCGGCCTGCGCCGCCGGATCTTTTACCGCTTGAACTTCGGCGATTTCACTGCCCGTGATCATCGCCTCCGCCGAATCAGGATCAGCGACATAACTTGCGTGGAATTGAGCATGTGCTTCGGCCAACACTTCGAGCACCGCATCATCAGGCGGCAGCGACGTGGTCGACTCGTAGGCGAGCGAAATTTGATCGGTGACCGACAAATCAGTTTCATTCTGCAACGAATAAGCCAACTTCATCGCGGCCGAAAAATACTGCGTCTCGTTCATCAACAACAACGCCTGCAACGGCGTGTTGGTGCGTTCGCGCCGCGCGATGCAACTTTCACGTGACGGCGCGTCAAAGATCGTCATTTGTGGTGGCGGCATCCCCCGTTTCCAGAACGTGTAAATGCTGCGGCGATAAATATTGTCACCTTCATCAGCCACAAACGTACTTGGATACGAACTTGGCATCGCGACCGTCTTCCACAATCCCGCCGGCTGTGGAACTTTGACACTCTTGCCGTTCATTTCCAGATTCAACAGCCCGCTGACCCGCAACAGTTGATCGCGAATCACTTCGGCGTCTAAACGAAACCGTGACCCTCGCGTCAACAACCGATTCTGAGGATCGTCGCGAAACGATTCCGGCGAACCGACCGAGGTTTGACGATAGGTCGCCGACATCACGATCGACCGAACCAGCGACTTCACATTCCAGTTTGAATCCAGAAACTCAGTCGCCAAATGATCCAGCAATTCGGGGTGCGAAGGTGGCTGGCCTTGCGCGCCAAAGTCTTCGGCCGTTTTCACCAAACCAACGCCCAAGAACTGTTGCCAAAAACGGTTCACCGTCACTCGCGACATCAACGGGTTCCCCGGATCGACAAGCCAATCGGCCAAGTCCATGCGAGTCGGCGGGCCATCGGTCGGCTTCATCGGCGGCAGGAATCCAGGCGTCGCGCGGACGACTTCATCGCCCGGTTGGTCATACGCACCACGAATCAGAATGTGTGCAGGCCGAACTTCTTGGCGCTCTTTCATCACGAGCGTCGCCGGAATCTGTAACGTCAGAGCGTCGCGATCGCGTTTGGCATCTTCGAGTTCTTTCTTCGCGTCCGTTGGTTCCTGCTTTTCGAGTGGCTTCTGCTTTTCAAGCTCGGCGATCATCTCGTCGAGTCGCTGCAGTTCGGCCGCTTGTTCGTCGGTCGGCAAGTTCAGGTACGGAGACTGCAATCCGCGTTTAAAGTCCAACGTGCCGCGATGGCCGGTTTCCGGTTCGCCGTCGAAGTTGTTGTAAAACGCGTAAAGCTGATAAAAGTCGCGTTGAGTGATGGGGTCATACTTGTGATCATGGCAAACCGCGCACTGAACGGTCAGCCCCATGAAGGCTGTGCCGACTGCGGTGACTTGGTCAACGACATTGCGAAAGAAGCTTTCTTCGGGCAATGCCGTGCCGACGTCGATGATCAGGTGCAACCGATTGAAACCGGATGCGATCAATTGCTCGGTGGTCGGATCCGGATACAGATCACCGGCGATTTGAAACTTTGCGAAATCATCGAATCGCAAGTTTTCGTTGAACGCGCGAATCACCCAGTCTCGGTACGGCGTCATCTCGCGATAGTGGTCGTGGTGCAGACCGTTAGTGTCGGCGAACCGAACCAAGTCCAACCAATACCGCGCCATGTGCTCGCCGTATTGAGGCGACGCCATCAAGCGATCGACCAAGTTCGCGTAAGCATCTTCGGACTCGTCCGCCAAGAATGTGTCAATGTCTTCGATCGTCGGTGGCAGTCCCGTCAAATCGAACGACAAACGCCGAATCAGACTTCGCCGATCGGCAGGCGGGCTTGCGACTTTGTTCTTCTTGGCAATCCGAGCCAACACGAAACGGTCGATCGCCGAACTGTCCCAATCGCCGGTTGGGCTTTCCGGCGGCAACGCCCGACTAGCCAGCGGCGGGACGACCGGTCGGGTCAGCGGGACAAAGGACCAGTGCTGTTGATAGGGGGCACCCGATTCGACCCAGCCAGAGAGCGTTTTGATCTGCGCAGGACTGAGCGGTTTGTTCATTTCCGGCGGCGGCATCATCACGTCGGGATCGTCCGACTCGATTCGGGCGATCACTTCGTCCAGATCGACTTCGTCCGGAACGTCCAGCCGCACACCAGCTTCGCGGTGATTTTCATCAGGGCCGTGACAGGCGAAACAGTGGTTCGACAGAATCGGCCGAACATCGTCGCTGAACGAGAAAGCGGGTTCCTCGGCCAGTCCAATCGATGCAATGTGCGTCGCAACGATCAACCACGCAAACCGCTGCGGTCGAAATTTCAATGCCATATTCTGAATCAACTTGGTGAGATACTTGTCCTTTGACGACCAGGCCAAACGGCGGGCCGCTAGAACGCAAACGGCTGGCCGCTAGGCCCCAAACGGCTGACCACGAGGTCAAAGCACGCTAGCGGATCGGCGTCCCTAACAGTGTATTGCGATCCGCTTTGAGCGTGGAAGATATTTGTGGGCGGTGCTCGTGCCCGAGGCTAGCGAAACCGGACTCGCTGCAAAACACCAAGCGATTGTGCACCGAAGGCAACGAACCACCAATTTTGGGGGCAGACTGAGTTCGAGACCCACCGCCGCTAGCACGGGTTTTCGCGACTGTCGGCGTGTGTTTTCACGGTTAATCGCGAAAGTGGCATCCCTTGCTGTGGAATTGCTTTTCCGGTACGCTCTTCGCTCTCATGGTGGCCTCGATAACTTCTGTCGGGGCCTCTTTCATTCACTCGCCAGCACTGATGGGACGAAGGGCGATGAATTTGCCAGCCGTTTGGCTGTAAATTCGATGCTCTGGTTATCGATGTTTCGCCTCTTTCGGGCAACTCGGTTTCTCGCAGCCCGTGATGGCAAAAACTAGGAAACGACGACGTGGCAAATCCGATTGTTCAAGAGATGATCGAAGCTGGTGTTCACTTTGGACACCGAACCAGCTTGTGGAATCCAAAGATGGCTCCGTACATCTTTGGCCGCAAAAACCAGATTCACGTGATGGACATCCGCGAAACGCTCCGCGGAATGCTCCGAGCCAAAAAATACCTCGGTCAAGTCGCCGCTGGCGGCAGCCTGATCCTGTTCGTCGGCACCAAGCGTCAAGCTGGTGAAGCCGTCGAAGAGCAAGCGTTGCGTTGCGGCATGCCATTCGTTAGCGAACGATGGTTGGGCGGCACATTGACCAACTTCCGCACCATTCGCAGCCGTCTGACCCGTTTGGAAGAACTGGAAGATCTGCGTGGCAGCGACAAGATCAATGACTACAGCAAGAAAATGCAGTCGACGATCAACCGCGAATACCGCAAGATGTACCGTAACCTGAACGGTCTTCGCACCATGAACCGCTTGCCAGAGTGCTTGTTCATCGTCGACCCAGGCAAGGAACGAAACGCCGTCCGCGAAGCCAAGCGTCTTGGCATCCCAACCGTCGCGCTGATCGACACCGACAGCGATCCGTCGCAAATCGACCTGCCGATTCCCGGCAACGATGACGGTATCCGCAGCGTTGAATTGATCCTGAAGCAATTGGCGGACGCGATCAACGCAGGCAAGGGCCAATCGGCAATCGAACCTGCCGAAACCGCCGCCAGTGCTCCTGCACCTGCTGCGGAACCAGCCGCCGAAGAAACGCCAGCTAGCTAGGTCTCGGACTGTAGGTCCTCCCAGATAGGCCTCCCAGACCAGCGAACTTTCGTACGCCAGGACGTGTCTCGAACGCGTCCGGTCAAGCAACCGTTCTAACCGGGCCAGGATTGCTTCCTGGCCTATGATGTTATCCACACACGCACAGTCATAAGACAGAGATTAGGAACAGAGACAGTCATGGCAACGATTTCCGCAAAAGACGTCAGCGAGCTGAGAAAAACGACCGGCGCCGGCATGATGGACTGCAAGAAAGCGTTGGAGGAATCGGGCGGCGACATGGAAGGCGCCCTAGATTACCTTCGCAAGAAAGGCCAGAAAGTCGCCGCCAAGCGAGCTGATCGCGAAGCCAACGAAGGTGTTGTCGCGGCAATGACCGAAGGCAACCGCGGCCAACTGCTGGCACTTAGCAGCGAAACCGACTTCGTCGCCAAGAACGACGCTTTCATCGAACTGACCAACACGATCGCCAAATTGGCTTTCGAAAATAACTGCAAGACCAAAGAAGACGTCGTCGCGTTGCCCTTCGAAGGCACCACGGTTGGCGAACGTTTGGTTGCTGAAACCGGCAAAGTTGGCGAAAAGATCGAAGTATCGGACTTCCAAGTCGTCGAGGGTGACAACATCACCCAGTACATCCACGCCGGCAGCAAGATCGGTGTCCTGGTTTCGTACGCAGACGGTGGCCACGCCGAAGCACCCCAGTTCTTTCGCTGTGTCGCGATGCACATCGCCGCAATGAAGCCATCGATTTTGCACCCGAGCGAATTCGACGAAGAATTGGTCACCAAGGAAACCGAAGCCTTGCGTGCTCAGATCATCGCCGAGAACGAAGTCAACGAACGCGAAAACTTGGGCAAGCCCCAAAAGAACGTTCCTCAGTACGCCAGCATGCGTCAACTGACCGAATCAGTCTTGAAGGCTGCCGAAGACGCAATCAAGGCCGAACTGGCTGCCGAAGGCAAGCCCGAAAAGATCTGGGACAAGATCGTGCCCGGCAAGATGGATCGCTTCATCGCCGACAACACGCTGTTGGACCAAGAACGTTGCCTGTTGAGCCAGTTCTACGCTCTCGACGACACCAAAACTGTCGAAGCCGCGATCAAGGAATTGAGCGCCGATGCCAAGGTACTGGCGTTCCGCCGCGTGTCCGTCGGCGGTTAATCGATCGCTTCGATTTGAACAAATAAAACCTCGTCGACCCTATCGGTTCGGCGAGGTTTTTTTGTGTACGATAGTGATTCATCGGGGCGAGCCTTGTGCAAAACCCTCTCCGGCCGCTACGGCGTCCGACTCTCCCGGTGGGAGAGTGATATCCCGAACTTATTTCCGTACGATCCTTGCGATTCTTTCCATGCCAAACGACGCCGACAGTCCGACAAGTCTTCAATACAAACGCGTCATCTTAAAACTCAGTGGCGAGAGCTTGGCCGATTCGGGAGGCCGCGGAATCAGCGGCGAAGAGTCCGGCCAAATCGCTCGACAAATCAAAAGCGCTCATCAATCGGGTTGCCAAATCGCGATCGTGATTGGCGGCGGTAACATCCTCCGCGGCGGCCAGTTCTCGGGTGCCAACGCGCTCGTTCAAGAAGCCACCGCTCACTACATGGGCATGCTTGCCACGGTCATCAACTCGTTGGCGATGCAAGACACTTTGGAATCGATTGGCTTGACCACGCGAGTGATGTCGGCCGTTTCGATGGACAAGGTTTGCGAGACATTCATTCGGCGTCGCGCGATCGAGCATCTTCAAAAAGGTCATGTCGTTATCCTGGCGGCCGGTATCGGCAACCCGTTTGTGACCACGGATACCGCTGCGGCTCAGCGCGCTCTCGAACTCGATGCCGATGTCGTGCTGAAGGCGACTCGCGTTGACGGCGTCTACAGCGACGACCCGGAAAAGAACCCACACGCGGTGCTGTACGAGTCGCTGACCTACGACGAGGTCATCCAAAAAAACCTGAAGGTTATGGACGCAACCGCGATCGCGCTATGCAACGAACATGCCAAGCCAATCCTTGTGTTCAACTTCAAGAAAGACGGCAACATTGTCAAAGCCATCCGAGGCGACACGGTCGGCACCTGGATCGGATCAACTAAAAATTCCAGGTGATTCCAAGGAACACCTTGCGCCACGCTTTACCAACCAGCGGCTGAACCAACGAGTTCCGCCCGATCAACCTACCCAACTTTGTCACTCTTCTATCGAAAAGGATCTTCCCCATGGCCACGACTGACGAAACCCTGACGGACGCCGAAGAACGTATGGAAAAGGCGTTGTCTGTCCTGCAACACAACCTGTCCGGAATCCGCACCGGCCGAGCAACGCCGGGCTTGGTCGATTCGATCAAAGTCGATGTGTACGGTTCATCGACGCCGCTGAAACAATTGGCGTCAATCGGAACCCCCGAGCCACAACAGATCGTCGTGCGCCCATTCGATGTCTCGACCATCAAGGAAATCGAAAAGGCGATCGTCGGCAGCGACATCGGCTTGAATCCGCAAAACGACGGACGGATCATTCGATTGAACGTGCCGCCATTGTCGACCGAAGTTCGCAAGAAAATGGTCAGCCGCATCAAGGAACTGACCGAAGACGCGAAGATCTCAATTCGCAATATTCGCCGCGACGCTAACAAGGCAGCCGACACGGCCGAAAAGGACAAAGAGATCAGCGAAGATGATCGCGACAAGCTGAAGGAAGCCGTCCAAGAGCTGACCAAGAAGTACGAAGCTCAAGCCGGCGAACTGGCCAAGGGACGTGAAACGGAAGTCACCGAAGCGTAACTGTGGACCCGCGACTCCGCTCGCGGGACGTCTGCTGCAAAGCAACAGATGGAGAAACAAAGTACACCCTGCGAGCGGAGTCACAGGGCCACAAAGGGGTCACCCAACGTGGACCCGCGACTCCGCTCGCGGGATCGAACTGCAAAGCAGTTCGCAGACCTGTCACGCCGTAACGCCCCCCGCGATGCCGTCCTTCGCCCCTTTTTTTGCGGACTCCCACCATGCGTTTTATCGC